>DATCVD010000723.1:0-6859 GCA_036567125.1 Pyrinomonadaceae bacterium
CGAGCGTCGCCGTGATGGGCGCGGTGGTCGTCGCGCCCGCGCCGCCGAACGCCCGCGCGCTCGCCACGCACCGCTCGTCCGAACTCGTCGACGTGCTCAAGGTGCTGCTCTGCTACTCGAACAACTTCATGGCCGAGCGGCTCGGCGAAAGCATGGGCGGGCCGTCGGGGCTGAAACAATTTCTGGTCAGCAAGGTCGGGCTGCCCGAGTGGGAGGTGCGGCTCGCCTCGACGAGCGGCCTCGGCGTCAACCGCCTGACGCCGCGCTCGATGATGAAGGTTTACGTCGCGCTGCGCGGGGAGCTGTCGAAGCACAACCTCGTGCCGTCCGACATCATGCCGGTCGCGGGCATCGACCCCGGCACGCTCAAGAGGCGTTTCACCTCCGACATCGCGCGCGGCAGCGTCGTCGGCAAGACCGGCACGCTCGGCCGCACCGACGGCGGGGCGAGCGCGCTCGTCGGCGAGATGCGGACGGCCAAAGGCGAGACGCTGCTGTTCGTCATCTTCCACCGCCGCGGCTCCCCGTACTACTTCCGCCAGCAGCAGGACGCGCTCGTCAACTCCATCCAGTGGCAGCACGGCGGCCCCGCGGCCTTCGCCTACACGCCGCACACGCTCGCCATGCGCCTCGCCGACACCGAGTTCGACGCGCGCTCGAGCAAGAGCGAGTACGAGTCGATTTCCAACTGAAGCTGTTAGCTGTTAGCTGTTAGCTGTTAGCAAAATCGGAAGGCGGGACGCAGTTCAACAAACTGTCTCCCGCCTTTCCGTTTCAACCCACTGCGAGCCGCTTGACTATCGGCTAATAGCTAATAGCTAATAGCTAACAGCTAACGGTCATGCCTGACATCCTGCTCGTCGAAGACAAGGAGAGCCTGCGCCGCGTGCTGCGCCTGACGCTCGAACACGCCGGCTACAGCGTTGCCGAGGCCGCGGACGCGCGCGCGGCGGCCGACGAGATCGCGCGCGCGCGCCACCGCATCGTCCTCACGGATTTGCGGATGCCCAACGGTTCGGGCCTCGACGTGCTGCGCGCCGCCCGCGCCGCAGACCCGGACGTGCCCGTCGTCGTGATGACCGCCTACGGCTCGATAGACGAGGCCGTGCAGGCGATGAAGGACGGCGCGCACGACTTTCTACAGAAGCCCGTCGACTCGAATCACCTCCTGCTGCTCGTCCAGCGCGCGTTGGAGCAGGCGCGTTTGCGCACCGAAAACATTCTGCTGCGCGAGGAGTGGTCGCGCCGCTACGGCTTCCCGCGCATCGTCGGCGAATCCGACGCCATCAAGCGCGCCGTCGCCGAGACGCAGCGCGTGGCCGTGACGGACGCGACCGTCCTGCTGCTCGGCGAGTCGGGCACGGGCAAGGAGTTGTTCGCCCGCGCCGTGCACCACCTCAGCCCCCGCCGCGATCAACCCTTCGTCGCCATCAACTGCGCCGCGATCCCCGAATCGCTGATCGAGTCGGAGCTGTTCGGCCACGAGCGCGGCGCGTTCACCGGCGCCGTCGAGCGCAAGCCCGGCAAGTTCGAGCTGGCCTCCGGCGGCACGGTCTTCCTCGACGAGATCGGCGAACTCCCGCTCGCCGTTCAGGGAAAACTTTTGCGCGCCATCGAGGAGAAGACCGTTGACCGCGTCGGCGGACGCCTCCCCGTCCCGTGCGACGTGCGGATCGTCGCCGCGACGAACCGCGACCTGCGCGCCGCGTCCGAGGCGGGCGAGTTCCGCCGCGATCTCTACTTCCGCCTCGCCGTCTTCCCCGTCGAGATTCCGCCGCTCCGGGAGCGCGGCGAAGACTGCCTGCTGCTCGCGCGCCACTTCGCCTCGCACTTCGGGCGCGAGCTGCGCAAACGGGAGGCGACGCTCTGCCCGGAGGCCGAGGCCGTCATCGTCAAACACGACTGGCCCGGCAACGTCCGCGAGCTGCAAAACGCCGTCGAGCGCGCCTGCATCCTCGCCGACTCCGAGTCAATCGGAGCGCGCGACCTCGGCCTCGTCGCGCGCGCCGCGGACTCGAAGGCGGATGAGGTGCTGTCGGACTTCGATCTCTCAGGCACGCTGGCCGAAGCGGCCGAGCGCGCCGCCCGCGCGGTCGAGCGCCGCAAAGTCGCCGACGCGATGCTCGCCTCCGGCGGCAACAAAACGCGCGCCGCCGAGCTGCTCGGCGTCAGCTACAAAACTCTGCTCACGAAGATTAAAGACTACGAACTGTAAACCCGGCAGACCGGCGCGGCGCGCTCCAAACTCGACAGGCTGTCGCAATTAACTCTAAGCTCGACGGGCTTTCAGATTCGCGTCCGACTTTTTCAGACCGAATGACCGCAGACGACGCACACGGGCAGGGCCACGGCCGCGCAACGGACGCGACCGACGATCAGCGGCAATCTCGAACCCCGACCGTCGAGGCGGCGGGCGACGAGGCAGAGCGCGTCGCGGGCGAGACGGTCGATCAGGTCGGCGCGACGACCGCGCAGTTCCCCTCGGAAGTCGGCGCGACCGAGACGCCCGAAGCGCGCCGCGAGCCGGCGGCCTCCGGCTCGACGACCCGGCACGCCTTCCTCGTCGGCGCGGGCATCCTCCTCAGCCGCGTCGTCGGCCTCGTCCGCCAGCGCGTCTTCGCCTACTACTTCGGCGTCTCCGTCGTCGGCGACGCCTACGCCGCCGCCTTCCGCATCCCGAACTTCTTGCAGAACGTTTTCGGCGAGGGCGCGCTCTCGGCCTCGTTCATCCCCGTCTACGCGAAGCTGCTCGCGCAGGGCGAGCGCGAGGCGGCCGACCGCGTCGCGGGCGCGGTCTTCTCGCTGCTCGCGGTCGTCACGTCGCTGCTCGTTTTGTTCGGCGTCTTCGCCGCGCCGCTCCTCACGGACGTGCTCGCGCTCGGCTTCGAGGGCGAGAAGCGCGACTTGACCGTCGCCTTGGTGCGCGTACTTTTCCCCGGCGCGGGCCTGCTCGTGATGTCGGCGTGGTGTCTCGGCGTGCTCAACAGCCACCGCCGCTTCTTCCTCTCCTACACCGCGCCCGTCATCTGGAACTGCGCCATCATCGCCGCGCTCGCGCTCGCCGGCACGCCCGTCCGCGGCACGTCGCCCGACGACCTCGCCGTCTGGGGCGAGGTCGCGCGCTACACCGCTTGGGGCGCGGTCGCCGGCAGCTTCCTGCAGTTCGGCGTCCAGCTCCCGACCGTCTTCCGCCTGCTCAGCGGACTACACCTGACCCTCGGCGCTGACGCGAACGTCCGCACGGTGGTGCGCAACTTCGTGCCCGTCTTCCTGAGCCGCGGCGTCGTGCAGATCAGCGCCTTCGTCGACGAGATGATCGCCACACTGCTCGGCGACGGCCCCGTCATCGCGCTCACCTTCACGCAGAGCCTCTACACGCTGCCCGTCAGCCTGTTCGGCATGGCCGTCTCGGCGGCGAAACTGCCGGCGATGTCGAGCACGGTCGGCGAGCAGTCGGAGGTTTTCGCGGCGCTGCGCAAGGAGCTTAACGAGGGGCTGCGGCAGATTTCCTACTTCGTCGTCCCCTCAATCGTCGGCTTCGTCGCGCTCGGCGACGTGATGGTCTCCGTCCTCTACCGCACCGGCAACTTCACGCGCGACGACGTCGTTTACGTCTGGGCCATCCTCGCCGGCTCGGCCGTCGGGCTGCTGCCGACCACCTTGGGCCGCCTCTACGCCTCGACCTTCTACGGCCTGCACGACACGCGCACGCCCTTCCGCTTCGCCGCCCTGCACGTCGCGCTCGCCGTCGTGCTCGGCTACCTGACGGCCATCTACGTGCCGCCCCTGCTCGGCGTCGAGATGCGCTGGGGCGCTGTGGGCCTGACGGCCTCGGCCGGCGTCGCCGGCTGGATCGAGTTCCTGCTGCTGCGCCGAAAACTGAACGCGCGCATCGGACGGACGGGCCTGCCCGCCTCGTACCTTTTGAAACTCTTCGCCGCCGCGCTCGTCTGCGCCGCCGTCGGCTGGGGGCTGAAACTACTCTCGGCCCCGCTGCACCCGATCTTTCTCGCCGCCACGGTCTTGCTGCCCTACGGCCTGCTTTACTTCGCCGCGACCTCCGTGCTCAAAGTGCCCGAATCGCGCGCCGTCGTGGGCCGCTTCCTGCGCGTCTTCCGGCGCGGGTCGGGCGGCACGAAGCGCGGCTAACGGCGACCGCAACCGCCGCAAATCTGCTGTCGAAGTCGACGAAAACCCGCCGCAAATCGCCGTCAGGCGGCGCGGCGCGGCGCGCGCTAATTCACTTTTAATTCACACCCGTTTGCCCCGCATTTTTTGGAAACGCGCGGGCATTGGTGTTTTCCTTCCAAACGAGACACCGAAAAGTCTGAGAAAGTCGCTGTCCGGCGGACTTCGGCCCCAAGTGCGGCGGGGCGTCACGACCGGCCTCAGGGCGACTGTTTCTAAAGCCGTAAAGGATTCGTGAGGGAGGAGATAACCGAAATGTTCCGCAAGTTGCTTCTGACCGCCTCTGCCGCCGCGCTGATGCTCGTGCTGCACACCGCCGCCGCGGCCGCCCCTGTCGTTGTGAGCAGCCCGTTCGGCGTGACCGCCACGATCTCGGGCTACTCGCTCAGCGGCAGCGGGTCTAACCAAACATTCACTTTCACCATCACCAACACGTCGAGCACCGGCTCCATCACCGCCCTCGGCTTCTACCCGGACGGCAACTTCGGGAATTTCGCGCTGCAAAGCACCACCAACACGAATTTCACGCTCGTCAACGACGTGAAGCCGGCCGCCGGGGCGCAAACCCACACCGACAACTTGGACTTCGCGCTGATCACGAAAAACGGTTTCAACGGCGGCCAAGTGTCCGAGGGCATCTTGGCAGGCCAGAGCGCGACCTTCACCGTGACCGGCAATTTCGGGACTCTGAACGCCGATCAGATCGCCGCCTTCTTCTTCGCGCGCTTTCAGGGCATCGGCCCCCGCGACGAGAGCGACGTAATCAGCGTGACGCCGAACGCGCCCGTTCCCGAGCCGGCCACGATGATTCTGCTCGGCACGGGCCTCGCGGGCGTCGCGGCCAGCGCGCGCAAACGGCGCAAAGCGGCCCAGCAGAGCTAGACGTGCGATCTTCGCTCTCCTCTGCTCTCAAAATTTCAGGAGCCGCGCCAGTGCCGGTGCGGCTCCCGAAGTTCTTTAAACGACGCTGAGATTTTTCTGGAAGTCTTCTGCTATTAAGCCTTTTTGCCGGTAAAGGCTTGAAAGTTAGGTTAAGTTCGGCGGTTCGGTGTGTGTGTCGGCCGCCAGTCAAGATTCAAGGGTAGTTGCCCCTCCCTGAATCCGTCGGAGAGTTTCACCGAATGTGCGGTTCGGCGTCGCTCTCAGGTCATTTCGGCGCGGTCGCCACGCCCCCGGCAAGGGCGCTGGCAGACGGTAAGACGCCGAGAACAAACAGTTTCACGTAAAAGGGTCCACGGAGGCGAAAAGTAGTCATGAAAAATCTTGCGACGATGCTCAAACCGCTTGCCATGAGCGTTGCGCTGCTCGCGATCTTTACGGCCGCCCAGAGCTTGGCGCACGCCGTACCTGTCACCTTCAGCACGGCCGGCTGCTTCGGGACGGGCTGCACGCCGAGCGCCACGTTTATCACGGTCGGCTCAGGCACGGCCAGCGTTAACTTTACCAGCCAAGCGCCGACGACGGTCGAAACCAACACGCCGAGCGGCTTCACGGTCGCAGACCTCGGCACGTTCACCGTCGCCGGCTCAGGCACCTTCGCCGCGACGCCGTTCACGCTCGTTATCCAGCAGACTCAGCCGACCACGGGCACCGGCACGTTCACGGCGACGCTGACGGGCACGCTGATCACGAACGGCAGCGACGCGCGTATCGTCTTCGACCAGACTTCGATCTTCATCGGCGACGTTCGCTACGACCTCGCCAACCTGACGTTCGGCAACACGCTCTTCCTCGACCCGAACGCCACGGGCGGCATCACGAGGATCACGGCCCTCGTCTCCTCGCCCGTCCCCGAGCCGGCCACGATGATCCTGCTCGGCACGGGCTTGGCCGGTGTGGCGGCCGCCGCGCGTAAACGCCGCAAAGCCGCCTAAACATTAGAGTTCAGCTTTCGGTCTGCTCCTTGTCGTTGCTCGCCGTGCGGGCCGGGTCGTTTCCGAGACGATCCGGCCCGCACGGTTGTTTCGGCCTTTTTTTTCGCCCCGCATATTATTTCTGGAGTTCATTCGGGATTGAACATTTGTAGAGAAGTACAACGGACGGACGGTTGAAGTAGCGGCAGGCCCGGGGAGACCGGGGACTGACGCTCTTTTTATTTTCCCCTGTAAAATTTACCCGCCCCGCCCGGGCACACTCCCTCCGCGTTGACCCGCGGGCGCGAACCTCCTTATCATCCGGCGCGTGCAGAAAGTCGTCACAGCCGCGCAGATGCGCGAGATCGACCGCCTGACCACGGAGCGGCACGCCGTCCCCTCGCTGCTGTTGATGGAGGCGGCCGCCAACGCCTCTGCGCGGGCCGTCGCTTCCCTCCTCCCCGAAAAATTCCCCGACATCCGCGTCCTCGTCCTCTGCGGCCGCGGCAACAACGGCGGCGACGGGGCCGCGCTCGCACGAATACTCTGGACGGCCGGAGCGGGCGTCGAGGTTCTGCTTTTCGGCCGCGTCGAGGAGACGCGCGGCGACGCGCGCACGAACTTCGAGAGCACGCGACAGCTCGCCGCGGCCGACGACTCGTCGCGGCTGCGCTTCCACGAATGTCCCGGCGGCGGCGGGAGGTGGCAGGAGACGCGCGCGCAACTCGCCGGCTACGCCGTGGTCGTGGACGCGCTCTTCGGCACGGGCCTCTCGTGCCCCCTCGAAGGCGTCTTCCGCGAGGCGGCCGCGGCGCTCT
>DATCVD010000724.1:0-7080 GCA_036567125.1 Pyrinomonadaceae bacterium
TCCGCGGGGTCGTCGGCGAGCAGGGCCGATTTGAGCGCGGACTCCCAGCGGCCTTCGGCTTCGAGCCGGCGGCGCAGCTCGTGGTAGGTGCGCAGCGTGACGCGCGCGTCGAGCGCCGCGTACTCGATCTGCGCGCGCGTGAGCGGCCGCCTGCGCCAGTTGGACGTGCGGAGCGTCTTGTCGAGTGGCTGGCCGAAGAGGTGCTCGGCGACGGAGGCCAAGCTGTACGAGCGCAGGTGCAGGGCCGCGTGCGCGAGGCTCAAGGTGTCAACAAACGAGGCGGGCCTGAGTCCGGCCTCGCGCAAGACCGTCTGATCGAAGCGCGCGTTGTGCGCCGCCATCAAGACCGCGGGCGACTCGGCCAGCGCGCGGAGCGGTTCGACGCCGCACGAGAGAAGATCGAAGACGACGACCTCCGGCTGCGACGAGGCGATTTGCGCGAGCGAGACTTTCGTCCTTGAGCCGGGCGACTCCCAGAAAGTCTCCGTGTCGAGGCTGATGACCGCCTCGGCGAGCAGGCGGGCGGCCGCGTCGGACGCCTCCTCCGCGTCCGTGATGAAGCGGTAAACGAGCGGATCTTCCATCCAGTGACACCGAATCGGCCGCGCCCGCCCCCGGAGCCGGCCCGAAGCGCGGCCGGGAAAGCGAGAGGCGCGCCGGACTACGAAGCGCGCCTCTCGGAGTTTTCGGCCGGCGTGACAGGATCAGGAGTTCCTGTTGTTGGCGTTGCCGTTGTTCGCGTTGCCGTGGTTCGCGTTGTTCGTGTTGCCGTGATTGGCGTTGTTCGTGTTGCCGTGGTTGGCGTTGGCGCCGCCCGCGCCGCTGTTCGTGGTGTTGCCATTCGTGACGCCGGTCGTCCCCGTGCCGCTGTTCGTGGTGGGGGTCGTGTTCGTCGCGTTGGCGTTTGCGCGGTTGGCGTTCATGCTGTTGGCGCTGTTGGTGCTGTTGGCGTTGTCGGCGGCGGCGCAGCCGGCCCACAGGGACGCCGCGGCGAGCAGAGCCAGCAGGGCTAAATTACGTCGCATCGATTTCCTCCCGTTCCTCTCCGGTGGTCTTTTGCCTAAGGCTTTCCAGCACAATCCGACACACGCCTGCGTAAAACTTACCGCGGCGTCGCCAGATTCAATTTCAAGGTGCTGTTAGTCGGCGGAGTGTACCACTAAGGACTGAAGAAATACAGTGTTTTTTGCGTCATTTCCGCATGATCGGCCCGTTGCGGCCCCTCCCCGCCGGCTCACCTCCTGCCCTCACGCTTGTCAGACTGACCGCCGGGCTTAATTCCCGCCCCTCCTTCATTAAAATCTTGACTGACAGAGGCTTAACCAGTTATTTTAGGATTGCCAACGATGTTGGCCTGTGTTTTCAGAAGATGACACTCCTTTCTTTTCGTCTCCAGAACTGAAATTTAGTCTTTCCGAAGCTGACAGCCTCCTGCCGGAACCCCGCCGATCATGCCTAAAGGAAACTGGAAAAGCCTTGCCCTTTGGTGCTTCGTAGTAGCTGCGGCCGCGTCGCTCCTCGCCGCTTCCCTACCGGACTTGCTAGGGCAGACGGGCGAAGCCGCCCTGTGGAGCCTCGCGCTGCTCGCGCTGACGGCCGCCGCGAGCCGCTTCAGCGTCCAGCACAACAGCTCGGCGGACGGCGGACGGGCCGCCAACTCGATCGCGTCGGCCTTCGTCTTCCTCTCCGGGATGATGTTCGGTGCGGCCCCGGCGGCCGTGCTGGCCGGCGTTGACGGGCTGTTCTCCTCGCGGCGCGTGAAAGACCGGATGCAGCGCGCCTACCTCGTCGCGGCGGCCACGGCCTCGACGAGCGTCGCCGTTCACATCTACAACTCGCTCATCAGCCAGCCGAGCGGCGCGGCCGCCTCCGTCCGCGACGGTTACGCCCCGCTCAGCTCCGTGCTCGTCCCGCTGTGCGTGCTCGCGCTCGTGCAGTACTCGCTGAGCACCGTGGCCGCGGCCGGCTACGTCACGCTGGCGACGGGGTCGAGACTGAGCTTCTCGCGCGAGGGGCTGATCTGGACGTCGCTCGCGCAGGTGGCGGGCGGCGCGTCGGCCGCGCTGCTCTACTCGGGACTCGGGCAGGCGGACGCCTCCTTCTTCCTCATCGGCCTGCTCATCATCGGCCTCGTCTACCTGCTGTTCCGCTTCGACGAGGCGCGCGTCTCCGAGGTCAAGCGCGCGGACGAGGAGAAGCTGCGCCACGTGCAGGAGATCGCAGACCTGCACATGAACACCATCGAGTCGCTCGCCATCGCCATCGACGCGAAGGATCAGACGACGCACGGCCACGTCCGCCGCACGCAGATCTACGCGATGGAGCTCGGCCGGATGCTCGGCGTCGACGATCAGGCGCTGCTCGCCTTGCAGGCCGGCGCGCTGCTGCACGACGTGGGCAAGCTGGCCGTGCCCGAGTACATCCTGAACAAGCCGGGCAAGCTCACGTCGGCCGAGTTCGACAAGATGAAGATTCACACGGTGGTGGGCGGCGACATCATCCGGCGCGTCAACTTCCCGTACCCCGTCGAGGACATCGTCCGCTTCCACCACGAGAAGTGGGACGGCACGGGCTACCCGAAGGGCCTGCGCGCCGACGAGATTCCGCTCGTCGCGCGCATCATCGCCGTCGTCGACTTCTTCGACGCGACGCGCTGCGACCGCCCCTACCGCCTCGGCATGAAGCGCGAGGACTCCATCGGGCTGCTGCGCAAGATGGCCGGCTCGTCCTTCGACCCGCGCGTCGTCGACATGTTCACCAACAACATCGACTACTTCGACAACCTGATCGCGCAGGAGGACATTCGGGAGCAGGTACAATCCGACGAGGGGATGACCGACGCGCGGCCCGACGCCGGCCTCGCCTCCGACGTGCTCGGCGCGGCGAACGACGACGCCGCCGGCCACCGCTACATCGTCGAGGCGCAGCGCGAGGTCTTCGCCCTCCACGAGATCGCGCAGACCATCGGCTCGTCTTTGAACTTGCAGGACACGGTCACGCTCGTCGCCGGCAAGCTCCGCTCAATCGTCCCGTTCGACACCTGCGCCATCTACCTCGTGGACGAGCGTTCGGGCAAGGCCGTCGCCGCGCACGCGGCCGGCGAGCACGCCGAAGTCTTCCAGCGCCGCCGCGTCACGGTCGGCGAGGGCATCACGGGCTGGGTCATCGCCAACGCGCGCTCGATGTGCAACACGCCGCCCGAACTCGACCTCGTCGGCGTGCCCGAAGAGGTGGCCTCGAAGATCAAGGGTGTGCTCGTCTCGCCGCTCATCCGCGAGAACGGCGCGTTCGGCGCGATCACGCTCTACTCGCAGACGCGCGCCACCTACACGACCGAGCACGTGCGCCTGCTCGAATCGGTCTCGCAGCACGCGTCCGTCGCCCTGAACAACGCCGTCACCTACGAGAAGACGAAGGAGAGCGCGCTGACCGACGCGCTGACGGAGCTGCCGAACGCGCGCGCCTTCCACCTCGCGCTCGAACAGCGGCTCGCCGAGTGCCAGCGCCTCAACCGCGAGCCGGTCTCCGTGATGTGCATGGACTTGGACGACTTCAAGCAGATCAACGACGCGTACGGCCACGGCGTCGGCGACCGCCTGCTCGCCGCCGTCGCGGCGGTCGTGAAGAAACAGCTCCGGCAGATGGACATCCTCGCGCGCTACGCGGGCGACGAGTTCGTCGCCATCATGCCGATGGCTTCGAGCGAGGTGGCGATGATGGTGGCCGAGCGCGTCCGCTCCGCCGTCGAGGCGCAGGGCTACATCGTGCGGACGGGCAAGGCGGCGCACGTCGGCGTCAGCATCGGCGTGGCCTGCTTCCCCGTCGACGGCGAGACGGCCGAGTCGCTGCTCGACAGCGCGGGCCGCCGGATGCAGCAGGACAAGCACGCCCGCAAGCTCGCCCCGAAAGAGTTCGTCAGCTCGTCGGCCGTGCCCCTCGACGCCTTCTTCTAACTTTCAGCCGACTCCGAAATTCGGGACGGCCCGCCGGCAGCAGCGCCGGCGGGCCGTTTTTCCGTCCGCCTTTTCGCCCGCCCGCCGTCACTTTTGCGCGCCGCCGCGCAACTCGCTATAATCGCGCGCGTTACAACCAGCCAGCCCGCGGAAAGACTTTTGAGCGCCAGACGTGTGGCCCGCAAACGCGGCGACAGTCCGCCGCGCCACCGTCCCGGCCCTTGGCGCGCGAGAAAGTGGTATCCCAATGAGTGAACTCAAAGTCAGGCCGCTCCGGCCGCGCGAGGACGGCGGCGGCGACTCTCCCGCTTCGGGCGGCGACGCGCCGGCGGCGCACGGCGGCGGCGCGCAGGTGCAGGAGCCTGTGACCGACGAGATCAACCCCGCCGAGCTGCGGCAGGAGCACGAGGAGCGCGTGCAGCACATCGGCGAGACGATTGATCGCGTCGAGCGCGACACGCTGCTGCGGATGCTCTACCAGATGATCCTCATCCGCCGCTTCGAGGAGAAGTCGGCCGAGGCTTACACGCTCGGCAAGATCGGCGGCTTCTGCCACCTCTACATCGGGCAGGAGGCCGTCGCCGTCGGCTCCATCGCCGCGCTGCGCGCCGACGACTACGTGATGACTTCTTACCGCGACCACGGCCACGCGCTCGCGCGCGGAACCTCCCCCGACGAGGTGATGGCCGAGCTGTTCGGCCGCGCCGGCGGCTGCTCCGCGGGCAAGGGCGGCTCGATGCACCTCTTCGACCGCGACAACCACTTCCTCGGCGGCCACGGCATCGTCGGCGGCCAGATACCGCTCGCCACGGGCGTCGCCTTCGCGGCGAAGTACAGGCAGACGGGCCAAGTCTCGGTCGTCTATTTCGGTGAGGCCGCGGTCAATCAGGGCGTCTTCCACGAGTCGCTCAACATGGCGCAGCTCTGGAAGCTGCCCTGCATCTACGTCTGCGAGAACAACCACTACGGCATGGGCACGTCCATCCAGCGCGCGATGTCGCTCCAGTACGTCGCGCAGAAGGCGTGCGCCTACGACATGGCCTCGGAGTTCGTCGACGGCATGGACGTGCTCGCCGTCTACGAGGCGTTCCAGCGCGCGGCCGAGCGCGCGCGCAGCCAGTCGCTCCCGTCGCTCATCGAGGTCAGAACCTACCGCTTCATGGGCCACTCGATGTCAGACCCCGGCAACTATCGCACGCGCGCCGAGATCGAGAAGTATCAGGAGCGCGACCCGATCAAGGTCTTCACCACGAGCCTCAAGGAGAAGGGCGTCGTGGACGACGCGGCCGTCAAGGAGATCGAGGATCGCGTCCGCGCCGAGGTCGAGCGCGCCGTCAAGTTCGCCGACGAAAGCCCCGAACCGGCCCCCGAAGAACTGTTCACGCACATCTACGCAAGCCCGATCAGGACGTGAATCGTGAACCGTGAATCGTAAATAGAGGATCACAGATTTTATCGATTCACGATTTACGATTCACGATTTACGTCTTTTGGAGGTTACGAATGGCGGTCATCACGATGCGCGAGGCGCTGAATCAGGCCATGCGCGAGGAGATGCGGCGCGACGAGGGCGTCTTCCTGATGGGCGAGGAGGTCGCCGCCTATCAGGGCGCGTACAAGGTCTCGAAGGGCCTGCTCGAAGAGTTCGGAGACAAGCGCGTCATCGACTCGCCGATCACGGAGCTGGGCTTCGCCGGCCTCGGCGTCGGCGCGGCGATGGCGGGGCTGCGGCCGGTCATCGAGTTCATGACCTTCAACTTCTCGATCCTCGCCACCGATCAGATCGTCAACTCGGCCGCGAAGATGCTCTACATGTCGGGCGGCCAGTTCAAAATCCCCATCGTCTTCCGCGGCCCGAACGGCTCGGCCTTCCAGGTCTCGTCGCAGCACTCGCAGGCGCTGGAGTCGTGGTACGCGCACTTCCCCGGCCTCAAGGTCGTGATGCCCTCGACGCCGGCCGACGCGAAGGGGCTACTCAAGAGCGCGATCCGCGACGACGACCCCGTCATCTTCCTCGAACAGGAGCGGATGTACGGCAACAAGGGCGAGGTGCCCGACGGCGAGGACTTCACCGTCCCGCTCGGCGTGGCCGACGTGAAGCGCGAGGGCACGGACTGCACCATCGTCGCGCGCTCGCTGACCGTCCCGCTCGCGTTGAAGGCCGCCGAGGAGTTGGAGAAGCAGGGCGTCTCGGTCGAGGTGGTCGACCCGCGCACGATCCGGCCGCTCGACATCGAGACGATCATCAACTCGGTGAAGAAGACGAACCGCGTCGTCGTCGCCGAGGAGTCGCACGCCTTCTGCGGGGTGGCCGCCGAGATCAGCGCGCAGATCATGGAGCGCGCCTTCGACTACCTCGACGCGCCCGTCAAGCGCGTCTCCGGCGCTGACGCCCCGATGCCCTACGCCCGCAACCTCGAAAAGCTCGCGCTCCCCGACGTTGAGAAGATCGTCGCCGCCGTGCGCGAGGTAGCTTATCTGTGAGGAGTTAGGATTCAGGATTCAGGAGTTAGGTGTCAGGAGTCAGAGGTTGAAGTAAAATAACGCGCCTGCCCTCCGGCCTAAATCCTAATTCCTAACTCCTAAATCCTAATCTCTGAGGAACGACTAATGGCAACGCAAGTGGTCATGCCGAAGCTGTCGCCGACGATGGAGGAGGGGCAGCTCTCGCGCTGGCTGAAGAACGAGGGCGACCGGGTGTCGGTCGGCGAGCCGCTAGCCGAGATTGACACTGACAAGGCGACGATGGAGGCGCAGGCTCTCACCACCGGCGTGCTCCGCAAGATTCTCGTGCCCGCGGGCGAGACCGTCCCGCTCGGTCAGGTCATCGCGATCATCGGCGAGCCGGACGAGGACATCTCGGCGCTGCTTGAGAAGGCCGGGTCGGGCGCGGCCGCGGCCGAGAACAAGAAGACGATTGAGGAGAACGTCGAGGCCGGGCAGTACGGCGCGCAGCAGGAGTTGGCGACCGTCGTGCCGGAAGGCGAACGGACGCAGGCGACCATTCGCGGCGAGGCTCTGTCCGGCGACACGGGCGCTGGCCCGGCCGAGGGCGGCGAGAAGGCCGCCGCGCAGCCGATGCCTTCCTCGCCCTCGTCCGAAGGCGCGTCGGCGCGCGGCGAAGATC
>DATCVD010000725.1:0-3167 GCA_036567125.1 Pyrinomonadaceae bacterium
CCGTCCAGACGACCCAGCGGCGGACTTGCTGGAACTGGCTGAGCGACTCGTTCGCGCGCGCGACCGCCGCCGCCGCCGCGTCCGCGCCCCCGTTCGCGTCGCGCATGACGAGCGCCGCGACCGGCTCGGGGCCGTTGGCCGTTTCGATCCCGACGACGCAGCTCTCGCGCACTTCGGGCTGCGCGTTCAGGGCGGCTTCCAAGTCGGCCGGGTGGACGTTCGTGCCGGCCGAAGTGACGATCACGTCCTTCGTGCGGCCGCGGAAGAAGAGGTTGCCGGCCGCGTCCATCTCGCCGATGTCGCCGGTGCGCAGCCAGTCGTCTTGCCGCCGCGGCGCTTGTGTCTCGGCGTCCCAGTAGCCGGGCGAGACGTTCGCGCCGCGCACCAGTATCTCGCCCCCCTCGCCGAGCCTGACCTCGTGGCCCGGCAGCGGCTTCCCGATCGAGCCGCGGCTCTGCTTGAACGGGTGGTTGACGCTGATGAGCGAAGCGGTCTCCGTCATCCCGTAGCCCTGCACGACGGCGTAGCCCATCCGCTGCCAGAAGTTTTCGGTCTCCGCCGCCAGCGTCGCGCCGCCCGCGACGAACGCCCAGAACTTCCAACCGAACTCGCGCCGCACCCGCCGGAACTCCCACCAGCGGCGCAAGACGTGCTTCCCCTTCGCCGCTTCCAGCGCGCGCCGGAACCGCTCCCCGCGGCCGCGCGCCTCCTGCTCGCGCTCGACCTTGTCCTTCAGGACTTCGAGCACGCGCGGGACGGTGACGATGACCGAGACGCGGTTCCGCCGCGTCGTCTCGACGACCTCCGCCGGGTTGAGCGACTGCTGGAAGTAGACCTCCCCGCCGAGCAAGGCCGGCACGAAGACGCCCATGAACTGGCCGAAGACGTGGCTCAGGGGCAGCAGGTTCAGAAACCTGACGGGGTGAAACGGCCGCTCCCACTTCAGGTATTTTCCGATCTCTTTTTCCAGCGGCGCGAGGTTCGCGAGCAGGTTGCCGTGCGTGAGCACGACGCCCTTCGGCTCGGCCGTCGTGCCCGACGTGAAGATGATCTCGGCCGGCTGCCGCTCGTCGATCTCGAACTCCCGCGCGGGCGCGCAGTGGTAGCGCGAGACGGCGGCGCTTAAATCCGAGAGGCGCAGCCGCTCGACCCCCGGCAGCTCGCGGCGGCACCGCTCGTCGTCGCCGTGGACGAGCAGCCGCGCCCGCGTCTGCCGCTGCACGCGCGAGACGAAATCGGGCGCGCTCTCCACGTCGAGCGGCACGACGACCGCGCCGCGCAGCAGGCAGCCGTAAAAGGCCGCGACCCACTCGGCCGAGTTCTCCGACCAGAACAGCACGCGATCATTGCGCCCGATCCCGCGCGCTTCGAGTTCGCGCGCGAACCCGGCCGCCGCCTCGGCCACCCGCGCGTAGCCCCAACGCTCCCAGCGCAACCCGCGCCGGTGCGCGAACGCCGTCTCACGCCCGCGCGCGCGGTAGTCGTCGAGAAAACTGGTCAGCGAACGCCTCGTCATGCCCGAAGAAAACTCCAGATCAATTTTCGGCCGGGTGTAAGGTAGCTGAATTCACGACGGAGGCACGGAGTTCACAGGGGTGGCACGGAGAAAACCACTCGCCTCTCCGTGCCGCCTCCGCTTCCTCCGTGCCTCCGTGATTAATTCCCTCTTACCGTGCTTCGGCCTTCAGGCGTTGCCGCGGCTGCCGCGGCGGCCCTTCGTCGAGTCGAGCCGCTCGCCGCCGGGCTTGCCGCTCTTCTTGCCGTCGCCCTCGCTCTTGTTGCCCGTGCCGCGCCCCTCGCTCTTGTGGCCCGAAGGCCCGTGCGCGCCCGTGCCGCCCTTCTGCCGCGTGCCGCCCACGTGGCCGCTCCCGCCCTGATCTTTTTTGCCAGCCGCGTGCATCGCGGCCCGGCCGCCTTCGTCACTCATCAACCGTCACCTCCCCGTCTCAGGTTTTCCCGACAGATTCTAGCGGGCGGAGAGCACGAAAGCTTCACCCGCCTGTGACACTTCCCTCGCCGCCACACCCGCGACGCGCCGCGCGCGCCGCCGCTCGACCGTCACGCGCTCGCGCGGGCCGTGCCGCGTCAACGCGGGGCGCGACCACGCCGCGGCCGCGTCATCGCGTGATGACGCTTATCTTCCCGTCGCGCTCAAGGTGGGCCTCGCGCACGCGGCTCAGGTCGGCCGGCTCGCCCTCCTTGCGCAGCGCCTCGTTCAAGTCGTGCTCGGTGACGTGCGTCTTCCTCAGTTCGTCGCGGAGCGGCTCGCCGTCTCTCACGAGCAACTGGTTGCGCCCCTTGATCAGGTTCCCGAAGCCGTGCGAGCGGAAGGCGATTGACGCCAGCACCCAGTGGATCAGCACGAGCACCAGCCCGGCGGCGAGCGTCGGGCCGAACGGCGCGTTGCCCGTGATGGCGCGGCTGACGACCGAGCCGAAGATGATGCCGAGCGCGGCGTCGAGGGCCGTGCTCCGGCCCATGAAACGCTTGTCGCCGATCTTGAGCATCGCGATGGCCGCGAGGAAGACGACGAGCGCGCGCAGCGACATCTGCAACACGCCGATCCTGTCGTTCTCAAGCCCCAGCCCCAGCGCCGTATCAAAGAAGCGACTCAGTTCTTCAAACATCTCCCAGCCCCCTTTTTCAGAATTCTCGTGCCGTCGGAGAAATCGCCTCTAGCCGTCCGTCCCGACCCGCGTCGGGTCTTCCGGCCACGGGTGGCGCGGGTAGCGGCGGGCGAGTTCGCGCCGCACCTGCGCGTAGTGGCGCGACCAGAAGCCGGCCAAGTCGGTCGTCACCTGCACGGGGCGGTTGTTCGGCGCGAGCAGGTGCACGACGACTTCCGCGCGCCCGCCCGCGACGCGCGGCGTCTCGCGCATCCCGAAAAAGTCTTGCAGGCGCGAGGCGAGCCACGGCTGCCGGCCGCGCTCGTAGTTGACGCGCGCCTGCCGGCCCGACGCGAGCCTCACGCGTTCGGGGGCCATGCGCGCGAGCTGCCCCTGCTGCTCGGCCGTCAGCCTTCGACGCAGCGCGTCGAACAACTCGCCCGCGCGCGCCGCGGCCCGCAGCTCCGCGAAAGAGCGGCGGCCCTCGCACGCCGCCGTACTCGTGGTCCGGATGGGGCGGGACGATCCCGCCGGGCCTGGGTATCAACAACTCGACCGGGC
>DATCVD010000726.1:0-7849 GCA_036567125.1 Pyrinomonadaceae bacterium
GGACGACGAGGCGGCGGCGCGTTCGTTCGGCGCGCTCGGCGCGCACGTCAGCCGCGTCCCGCCCTTCGTCGCCAAGCACCCCTACCGCGTCACCGTACCGCCGCCGCTCGCCGCCCGCGCGCTGAAGTTTTACGAAGAGACCAGCGGGCAGAAGAAGCCAGACCCGGCCGACGAAACGGGCGACGTGGGTTGACGAGCGCCGTTGACGAAGATTTGCGGGCGCTCAGAGTCGTCCCGTGCCCCGCGCCTGAGGCGAGTCAGCCGGGACAAAACAATCGTTGCGCGCCCCGTGCCCTTCTGATAGGATGCGCCCACTTTTTCAGTTCACAGACTAAACCTCTCGGCACCGACTCGATCCGCTTGAGTTGCGTCGCCGCGCCGCGCGTGTGCAGATGAAAACAGACGACAGCCGACGCAAGTTTCTCGGCCGCGCCGCCGCAGGGCTGGGCGCGGCCGCCATCGTCACGCCGCTCCAGCCGCCCTCGCTGGCCTCCGGGTTCGCGCAGGGAAGTTCCCCCGCGACGCAGCACGCGGGCAAGCCGCCGCTCGCCGTCGCCAGCGGCAACGGCGTCGCGGCCGTCACGCGGGCCGTCGAGGTGATGCGCGGCGGCGGCGACACGCTCGACGCCGTCATTCAGGGCGTCAACATCGTCGAACTCGATCCGAAAGACAACTCGGTCGGCTACGGCGGGCTGCCCAACGAGCGCGGCGACGTGGAACTTGACGCGAGCTGCATGCACGGGCCGACGCGGCGCGCGGGCGCGGTCGCGAGCCTTCGCGGCGTGCGCGAGCCTTCGAAGGTGGCCCGCGCCGTGCTGGAGCGCACCGACCACATTCTGATCGTCGGCCACGGCGCGCGCGAGTTCGCCACCGCGCACGGCTTCGAGGACGTGAACCTGCTGACCGAGGAGTCGCGCCTCGCTTGGCTGCGCTGGAAGGAGACGCTGTCGCCGACCGACAAGTGGGGGCCGAGTCCCTACACGCCCGCCCCGGCCTCCCCGGCCGGCCAGCGCCGCGTCAGCGCCGAGCGCCGGCGTCCCAGCTACCAACTGGCCGAAACTTACGCCAGCGGCGACCCCGCCCGCCGCGACGAGCTGCTCGCGTGGGCCGACGAGGTCGCCCGCCGCCCCCCGACCGGTACGATCAACTGCATCGCGCTCGACCGCGCCTTCGACATCAGCGGCGTCACGACGACGAGCGGGCTGGCGTGGAAAATACCGGGCCGCGTCGGGGATTCGCCCCTCATCGGCTGCGGCCTCTACGTGGACAACGAGGTCGGCGCGGCCGGATCGACCGGCCGCGGCGAGGAGGTCATCTACATCAACGGGGCGCGCACGGTCGTCGAGTACATGAAGCGCGGCGCGTCGCCCGAACAGGCGTGCTTGGACGCCCTCAAGCTGATCGCCGCCCGCTACGGCAACGATCAGGAGAAATTGCGGGAAATCGACGTGAATTTCTACGCCCTGAACAAACGCGGCGACTTCGCCGGGGCGGCCATCTGGAGCGGCACGCGCACCGGCGGCGGCGAACTCCGCCGCCGGCAGTTCGCCGCCGCCACGGACGGGGGCAAGGGCCGCCTCTACGAAAGCGCCTACCTCTTCGACCGCCGGGCTTGATTTCGGGCGGTCGGGCCGGGGCCGCTGGCGGGCAGTTAGGCCAAAAAATGGTCGGAAATTCCAGAAATGTTTGTTGACAGTGGCCGGGTATTCGTGTAAAAAGGCTTGGTCAAAGCAGCCCACAGAGGCTTGCCGACTAAACTTTTTTCGGAATCTTTCAAAGGGCGCACCCAAAACGCAGAGGCGGAACAGGGCGAGGACTCTCGCAAAACCCCCTGCCGCCCCGTCCCACGAGGACGCTTGCGGCGCTCTTGAAAAAAACTGGTTCAGTCTACGGGAGGATGATGATGATCAGCAGAACTTGGAGCCGCACGGCCCTTTCGCTCAGCCTAGCGCTCGCCGTTGTGTGCACCTACTCGATGGTCGCGCTCGCCGCACCACAGCAAGGCCCGTCGGGCGAGCTGTCGGTGGTCGGTCAGGTCTCCGTCAACGGCACGAACGCCATCTCCGGCGCGACCGTCTTCAGCGACAGCACGATCACGACTGGGCAGAACTCCAGTGCTGTCGTCAGCCTCGGCAAACTCGGCCGCGTCGAGTTGATGCCGAACTCCAGCCTCAAGCTCACGTTCAGCGAGGGCACGGTCACCTCGGCGCTCGACTCCGGCCGCGTGCGCCTCTCGACCTCGTCGGGCATCTCGTCGAGCGTCGTGACGAAGGACGGCACGGCCGTCGCCGACAACTCCTCGCCGAACGTTTACACGGTCGACGTGGAGTGCGGCAACACGGTCGTCGCCACGCAGTCGGGCCGCGTCGAACTGCGCGCGGGCGACGCGGTCAAGCAGATCGCCGCCGGCAGTCAGGATACGGCGGGCACGGCCCAGCCCGGCTCGCGCTGCACGCGCCTGACGCGTGACACCGACTTCGGCGACCTCGACGGCGGCCGCCTTGCCCTGCTCCTGCTCGGCGTCGGCGGCGCGATTGCCGCGGCCATCCTCGCCACGCAGGACGACGAGGACTTCAACTTCGGCGGCACGCCGATCGTCATCAGCCCGTCCCGCTAGTCCGGCTCCCGGCGGCTTCGGGTGAGCTTCTGCTGCCCGCGCGAGACGCCTCGCGCGCGTAGATCGAGAACATAACTTTGCGGGTCACGCGGTTGTTCGACGCCGCGTGGCCCGCAAAATTTTGTCTGCTCATAAGGGCCGTGACGGGTGACAAGTAAACGGTGACAAGGTAAAGCCGACTCGGGCTTCGGCGCAACGAGGCCGGCAACGTGGGGCGTCCTGCTCGTCACTCGCCACTCTCTACGAATGCACATTGCGGTCATCGGCACGGGCTACGTCGGTCTGGTGACGGGGGCCTGCTTCGCCGAGTTCGGCGTCAACGTCACCTGCGTTGACATCGACGAGGCGAAGATCGCGCGCCTGCGCGAGGGGCAGATTCCCATCTACGAACCCGGCCTCGAACAGTTAGTCCAGAAGAACTCGCAGGCCGGACGCCTCACGTTCACGACCGATCTCAAGTCCGCGGTCGAGCAGTCGCTCGTCGTCTTCCTCGCGGTCGGGACGCCTCCCCGAGAGGACGGATCGGCCGATCTCTCCTTCGTCGAGGCGGCGGCGCGCGAAGTGGCCCGCCACATGAACGGCTACAAGGTGGTCGTCACCAAGTCGACCGTCCCCGTGGGGACGGGCGCGCACATCCGGCGCATCATCGCCGAGGAGCGGCCGGGCGCGAGGTTCGGCCTCGCCTCGAACCCGGAGTTCTTGCGCGAGGGCGCGGCCGTCTCCGACTTCATGCGGCCCGACCGCGTCATCATCGGGAGCAGCGACGACGAGGCCGTCGCCATCCTGCGCGACCTCTACCGGCCGCTCTACCTGATCGAGACGCCCTTCGTCATCACCTCGGTCGAGGCGGCGGAGTTGGCGAAGTACGCCGCCAACGCCTTCCTCGCCACCAAAATCTCCTTCATCAACGAGATCGCCAACCTCTGCGACCGGGTGGGGTGCGACGTGCACGACGTGGCGAAGGCGGTCGGGATGGACGGCCGGATCGGCCGCAAGTTCCTGCACCCCGGCCCCGGCTTCGGCGGCTCCTGCTTCCCCAAAGACACCCGCGCGCTCGCCAGTTTCGCGCGCGCGGCCGGATCGCCCTCTCGGATCGTCGAGGCGGTGATCGAGGTCAACGACCGCCAGCGCCGCGTGATGATCGAGAAGATCGAGCGGCTGGCGGGAGACCTCAAGGGCAAACTCGTCGCCGTGCTCGGCCTCTCCTTCAAGCCGCAGACCGACGACATGCGCGAGGCCCCGGCCGTGGACATCGTCCGCGCACTCGTAGAACGCGGCGCGCGCGTGCGCGCCTATGACCCGATAGCGATGGGCGAGGCGCGCGCGGTGCTCCCGGAGATCGAGTACGCCGCGGACGAGTACGCGGCCGCCGAGGGCGCGGACTGCCTCGTCCTCGTCACCGAGTGGAACCAGTTCCGCGCGCTCGACATGGCCCGCATCCGCGCGCTCATGCGCGAGCCGCGCGTCGCCGACCTGCGCAACATCTACGAACCCGAAGACATGCGCGAACTCGGCTTTAACTACGTCGGGGTCGGCAGGTGAACGAAAGCTGTTAGCTGTTAGCTATTAGCTGTTAGTCAGAAGAAGACAGCGTCAGCTTTTGCTACTACTCCGGTTCTTTTGTTTTCGGTTTTGCTAACAGCTAACAGCCAACCGCTAACAGCTACATTTTATGCCTCTTTCTGGAATCGTACTTGTCACGGGCGGTGCGGGGTTCATCGGCTCGCACATCGCGGCGGCGCTCACCGCGAGCGGGGCGCGCGTGCGCGTGCTCGACGATCTCTCGACCGGCTACGCCGAGAACCTTGAGGCGATTGGCGGCGACGTTGATTTCGTGCGCGGGAGCGTGGCCGAGCCTGAGGTTTTGCGGCACGCGCTCGAAGGCGTCGAGGTGGTCTTCCACGAGGCCGCGATCCCCTCGGTGCCGCGTTCGGTCGCCAACCCGCGCGAGACGCACGACGCCTGCGTCGAGGGCACGTTCGCGCTGCTGCTCGCCGCGCGCGACGCGCGGGTGCGCCGCGTCGTTTACGCCGCGTCGAGTTCGGCCTACGGGGATCAGCCCACGCTGCCGAAGGTGGAGGCGATGGCCCCCGATCCGCTCTCGCCCTACGCGGTGGCGAAGCTCGTCGGCGAGTACTACTGCCAAGTCTTCACGCGCGCCTACGGCCTTGAGACCGTGGCCCTGCGCTACTTCAACATCTTCGGCCCGCGCCAAGACCCGAGCTCCACCTACTCCGGCGTCATCTCGCGCTTCATCAGCGCGCTCTCGTCCGGCGAGACGCCCGTCATCTACGGCGACGGCGGGCAGACCCGCGACTTCACCTACGTCTCGAACGCGGTGGACGCCAACCTCCTCGCCGCCGAATCCGCCGCCGCCGTCGGCCAGACGATCAACGTCGCCACGGGCCGCCAAGTCTCGCTCAACGAGCTGCTCGCGATCATTAAAAAGGTGACCGGGCGCGAGGGCGTCGAGACGGAGTACCGCGACACGCGCGTCGGCGACGTGCGCCACAGCCTCGCCGACATCACGCGCGCCCGCACGCTCCTCGGCTACGAGCCGCGCGTCACGCTCGAAGAAGGCTTGCAGCAGACGCTCGACTGGTGGAAGCAGAGCCGCTTCGCGCAGGCGAGCTAAGTTCCCTCAGAGCCGGTTTCGGGAGTAGAGGTCTTTCAACTGCGCCTTCCGCGGCTGCCTCTGCCCCTGCGATTTCTCCCGCCCCCGCGTCTTCGCGAACCTCTCCAGCTTCACAAGAAACTTTCCGCGCTCATTTCTCAAGAGAGTGGCCGCCTTCATCAGTTGGGACTCGTCGGGCTTGTTCACCCAATCGAATCCGAACTCAATGCCGATGCGGATGAAAGTGGCGTGAAAACTTTGCCTGGTCAGGCAGCAGTGCCACTCAAGACAGTGAAGGAACTTGCGGAAGCGGAGCGGCAGCGGGATGTTCGCGTCGAGGACTTTGCGGTACTCGGTATTAAACATCTACTCCCCGCGGTGGTCATTCACTTTCGATCAGGCGTTTGAGACTGTCGGTGTAGGGCGCGCGGGCGACGCCGCGGTCGGTGATGATGGCGGCGATGAATTCGTTGGGGGTCACGTCGAAGGCGGGGTTGTGCGCGGGGACGCCGTCGGGCGTGAGCTGGTGTTCGCGCAGGTGCGTGACCTCGCGCGTGTCGCGCTCCTCGATGGGGATGCCTTCGCCCGTGGGGATTTCGGGATCGACGGTCGAGACGGGCGCGGCGACGTAGAAGGGGATGCCGTGCTGGCGGGCGAGCACGGCGACCATGTAGGTTCCGATCTTGTTGGCCGTGTCGCCGTTCGCGGCGATCCTGTCCGCGCCGACGACGACGCAGTCAACGCCGCCCTGCTTCATCACGTGGCCGGCCATGTTGTCGGTGATGACGGTGACGGGGATTTCGTCCTGCGCCAACTCCCAAGCCGTGAGCCGCGAGCCTTGCAGGAAGGGGCGCGTCTCGTCGGCGATGACGGCGACGCGTTTCCCCGCGTCGCGCGCGCCGCGGATGACGCCGAGCGCGGTGCCGTAGTCGCCGGCCGTTGCCAGCGCGCCCGCGTTGCAGTGGGTGAGCACGGTCGCGCCGTCGGGGATCAGCTCGCCGCCGAAGCGGCCCAAACGGCGATTCGAGGCGAGGTCTTCTTCGTAAACGCGGACGGCCTCCTCGATCAGGCGCTGCTTGATCTCGTTGGCGTCGTCCGACGCGGCGGCGGCGCGGTCGAAGGCGCGGCGCATCCGCTCGATGCCCCAGAAGAGGTTGACGGCCGTCGGCCGCGTGCGCGACATCAGGTCGCACATGTAGTCGAAGTCGTAGCGCAGGTCGGCGGCGTTGGTGGCGACGGCCTGCTTGATGCCGACGGCGAGGCCGAGCGCGGCCGTGACGCCGATGGCCGGCGCGCCGCGCACGGCCATGTCCTTGATCGCCTCGGCGACCTCTTCGGCCGAGCGCAGCATGAGGTACTTCTCCACGTTCGGCAGCAGCCGCTGGTCGAGCATCCTCACGCCCTCGTCCGTCCACTCCACGGTCTTGATCATCCGAAAAAATTCCCCGCGCAAAGATTTGACGAGGCCGGGGCTGCCTGGAACTCCGCCCGCCGGCCTCGCCGTTCGCGTCGCATCTTAACCGATTGGACGGGCCGTGAGAAAGAAAGGCCGCGCGGCGCGTCCGTCAACCGCCCGCGACCACCGCGGGCCGGCTGCGACGGGCCTCGCGGCCTCCGATGTCCCGCCCGCCCCGACTAGGTCGCGTCCCTGACGGCCGCGCGCACGTCGCCGCGCGTCAGCAGCCCGCCGACGAGGAAGACGATGCCGAGCAGGATGTGCAGGCCGTGCTCCGGCGCGGCGAGTTCGAGCGTCCCCCCGATCACCTTCCACAGGCTGGCCTCGGAGGCGTGCGCCGGCACGTCAACCGTGTGCGAGGTGGCGTCGCCGCCGAACAGGTAGCCCGCGATGCCGAGCAGCGCGTAAACCGCCCCGAAGGCGATGCAGAAGGTGCGTGCGGCGGCGAGCGTGCCCCGCAGGCCGAGGTAGAGCGCGAGCGCGCCGGAGATCAGGTGGACGAGGTTGTGCACCACGTTCAGGTGCATCCCCATCATGCCGGGCGCGACGAAGCCGAGCAGCCCGATGAGGATGAAGGCCACGCCGAGGATTGTCGCAACTGTCTTAGCCATCTTCCCTGTTGCCTCCTTTGGGAGATAAAGGTGAACCAGTGTTCGGCGACGTACAGAGCGCCGTCAGTCGCCGCCAGACTGTGAAACTAGATCGTGGGCGGGCGGATTGTACAACACTTTCGGCCGGCGTCGGTGATAGTTTTTTTGCGGCGACTGTCACGAAACTTCGGCCGTTTCCGCGCCCCCGCGCGCGGGTGCTATACTCGCGGCCGGACACGCAGACGACGCACTTTCGCAAGGCCGTCTTTCGCCCCGGCCACACGACGGGGACGGCCCGCGCCACGTGGAGGAATGTCATGCGCGCGCTTTTCACGTCCGCCCTGCTGCTGCTCCTGCTCCAATCCTCGGCCGCCGCTTACACGCTCGTGATGCGCGGCGGCCGGCGCGTCGAGATCGCCGAAGGCTTCCGGCTGAGCGGCGCACAATTGATCTACGAGGCCGCGCCCGGCGTCTCGGTCACACTCCCGCTCGACATGGTTGACGTGGCCGCGACCGAGCGCGCCAACAGCGAGCCGCCCGGCGGCTTCCTGCGCCGCGCGGCCGCGCACGAC
>DATCVD010000727.1:0-4416 GCA_036567125.1 Pyrinomonadaceae bacterium
CCTGCCGGGCCGTCAGGTCGGAGGGGGTGGCCGCGCGCGCCGCGACGGCGTCGCCCGCTATGTCGAGCAGCGTGAGCCGCTGCGCCATGCGCCCGGCCACGTCCTTGACCGTGACGACGCACAGGTAGCGCCCGTCGGCGAGCCGGCCGCCGTAAGAGTCCTGGAGCGTCCAGTCGAGGACGCTGCCGCGCGAGTCGGCCGCGAAGATCACGTCGCCCGAAGCAGACAGCACTTCGAGCCGGAGGCGGGCCACGCGGTTCGGGGCCGCGAAGCGCACCCGATCCGGGGCGGCCGACGCCACGACCGTGACCCGCTCGGCGGCGGCCGGCGCGGCCTGCCCCTGCGCGAACGCCTGAGGGCAGAGCAGGCAGAGAGAGAAGAGGGAGAAGAAGAGCGTGCGGAACGTTTGCATCAAGGTACTCCGGCGACTCGGCGCAAAATGCGTGCGAAGAATTTCGGGCGGCCTGTTCGGCGTGCGACGCGTAAAGGTCAGCAGCGGGAGAACCCGAAGGCGGTAACACCGG
Source organism: Pyrinomonadaceae bacterium (assembly GCA_036567125.1). Lineage (GTDB taxonomy): Bacteria > Acidobacteriota > Blastocatellia > Pyrinomonadales > Pyrinomonadaceae > JAIVGV01. The sequence goes on from DATCVD010000727.1 coordinate 525, forward strand.
CGGGCACTACGACAGCGGGAAATCTACTACGCGGCGTCGGCCGCCGGCAAGACGCACGGGCGGGCAGGATTCGATTAACGACGAACGCGTGACGTTGAACCGAGAAGTTGTCAGTCGTCCGCGGCCAGTCGCCGCGCACGCGCGCGCGGAATCATCAATCGCGTCCTGTTGCGGCCGCCCGGCCGTCAAACGCAGACGACGGACGACGGACGATGAACGGCGGGCCGTCTTGCAGCTCGTCGTTTCGCGCTCACCGTTTCCCCGTCCGAAGGATCAGGAGGACTCGTCGGAGAGAAGTTTCCCGGCCGCGGCGCTGTCGGCGGGGCGTTGCAGGTAGGCTTCGTAGTGGCGGCGGTCGTAGTCGTACATCTTGACGATGCGCGCGCCGACGAGCACCCCGCCTTCGGGCGACAGCGTCTCGCCGCGGACGGTGGCGGCCTGAAGGATGATGACGCCGCTCGGGAGCGACAGCACGACGCGCAGGGGCGCGCCCGCGCGGCTGACGTCAACGTCGCCGAGTTGCGCGGCGGGCAGGACGAGCGAGAGGCCCGTCTCGCTCAGATCGCGCGTGTGGCCCATGATGGGCTGCGGGTAGTCGTCGTCGGCCTCCGGGTCGAGCCGCTCGTTCGGCATCGAGACGCCGACGGGCAGGCGCACGACGCAGACGGCGCTGCGGCGCGCGAACCTGCGCCGCTCGCGGAAGATGGCGCGGAAACTCTTGCCGATGGACTCTGTCTCTAAGCGCATGGGTCGCAACTCCGATTCTTCTCGCGGGGAGGTGCTTCAATTTCCGCGCGGAGGGTTGTGATCTTCTATGAGCGGGCCGGCGGGGCGCGGCGGCGCGGCGGGCGGCGGCGTGAGGTTCAAAGTCTCGCACGGTGCGTGCGCCCCGGCGGCGGGGCCACTTCCAAGTTAAGAAACCGGCGGCGGCGCAGTCAACAACTTTTTCGCGGTCAACAACTTTTTCGGCGGCGGCCGCGGGGTGTGGGGCGGGCTGACGGCGCGAAGGCGTCAGAGCGGGAGGCGGAGGTGCGCGACGCAGCCGGGGGCGGTGCGGCGGTTGGCGAGCGTGAGCGTGCCGCCGTGCGCCTCGGCAATCTGGCGGCTGAGGACGAGGCCGATCCCCGTGCCCGTCGGCTTGGTGGTGAAGAACGGGACGAAGAGGTTGGCCGTGTTCGGCAGGCCCGGCCCGCCGTCCTCGATCCAGAGATCGAGCACGCCCGCGTGGCCCGACCAGCCGGCGCGCACCGCGCCGCCGGTCTGGAGCGAGGCGTCGACGGCGTTGCGCAGCAGGTTGATGAGGAGCTGTTCGAGCTGATCCGAGTCGGCCCGCACGGTGACTTCGGGGCCGGCCGCGATCTCGACGGGCAGCCGCGTCTCAAGCGCGGCGGCGCGGCGCAGGAGTTCGCCCACCGGGACGGGTTCGAGGCGCGGCTGCGGCAGTCTGGCGAGCCGCGCGTAAGCCTGCATGAAGCGCCCCAAGGATTCGGAGCGCGAGCCGATGATCGAGAGGCCGCGCTGCATGTCGTCGCGCCAGTCGGCCGGGCGCGGCTCGCGCGAGAGCAGGCTCTCCAGACTCCCGGCGATCGACTTGATCGGCGTGAGCGAGTTGTTCAACTCGTGGCCGAGCACGCGGACGAGCCTGCGCCACGCGCCGAGTTCTTCCTCGCGCAGCTCGCGCGTGAGGTCGGAGAGGACGAGCAACTGGTGCGGACGCCCCTGCGCGCGGAAGACGCTGCGGCGCACGCCCCAGCGGCCCGCGCCGCCCGGAAACTTTTTTTGCAGCGTGCGCGACGCCGCGCCGTCGCCGTTCACCGCCCGCTCGCCGTTCGGGCCTTCGCCGTTCGACGCGCCGTTCAGACAGTCCGCCAGACCCAGCTCGGCCGCGCCGCGCCCCATCAATCGCTCGGCCGGCTGCGCGAGCAGCCGCTCGCCCGCGCGGTTGATCAGGCGCAGGTGGCCGTCGGCGTCGAAGGCGAAGATCGCCACGTCGATCTCGGCCATCACGGTGCGCGCGAGCGCGGTGGCTTCGAGCGCGCCGAGCCGCTGCTCGCGCAAAGTCTCGCCGAGCGCGTTGACCTCGGTCGTCACCTCGCCGAAGGCGTCGTCGTCCTTCGAGCCGCGCGCGCGGATCGAGTAGTCGCCCTCGCGCAGGGCCGAGAGCAGGTTGGCAAGCGTTTGGAGTTGGCGGGTGACGCGGCCGCGCAGCGCGAACGAGAAGCCGAGCCAGAAGCCGAAGATGAGGACGCCGAGCGTCCACTGCACGCGCGGGGCGAAGCCGCCCGCCCAGAGCAGCGCGACGGCGACGACGACGGCCGGCAGCCCGGAGGAGAGCGCGTAGGCGAGGACGCGCTGTTCGTGCGTGAGTCGTCGTTTGCGTCGCGCGCGGCGCGCTTCAGAGGCCATAGCGTTGGAGCCGGCGGTAGAGCGCGCTGCGGCTCAGGCCCAGTGCCTCGGCGGCGAGGCCGACGTTGCCGTCGAAACGCGCCAGCGTCTTCCGGATCAGGAAACACTCTACCTCATCGAGGCTCATCTCTTCGAGCGCGCGCTCCGGCGCGGGGGCCGACGTGTGCAGCCCGAGGTCGGACGGCTCGACGCGCTCGCCCCGCGCCATCAGCACCGCGCGCTCGACGGCGTGATCCAGCTCGCGCACGTTGCCCGGCCAGTCGTAGCCGGCGAGCGCGGCGAGGGCGGCGTCCGAGAAGTCGACGCCGTTCTTGCGGTAGCGGCGCGCGTGGTTCTTGAGGAAGTGGCGCGCGAGCGCGGCGATGTCCTCGCGCCGCTCGCGCAAGGGCGGCAGCCGTATCTCGACCGTGTTCAGGCGGAACAGCAAGTCCTGACGGAAGCGGCCGGCGGCGACCTCCTCGCGCAAGTCCGCGTTCGTCGCCGAGATGATCCTCACGTCGACCCGGCGCGTCTTCGACGAGCCGACGCGCTCGAACTCGCCGCTCTCGACGACGCGCAGAATCTTCGCCTGCTGCGCGACGGGCACGTTCGCGATCTCGTCGAGGAAGAGCGTGCCGCCGTCGGCCAGCTCGAAGCGGCCGACCCTGTCCGCCTTAGCGTCCGTGAACGCGCCCTTCACGTGGCCGAACAGCTCCGACTCGAACGTGCCCTCGGAGAGCGCGCCGACGTTGACCGTCACCATCGGCCGCCCCGCGCGCGCCGACCGCGCGTAGATGGTCTGCGCCACGACCTCCTTGCCCGTCCCGTTCTCGCCCGTGACGAGCACGTTGGCGTCCGACGGCGCGACCGTCTCGATCAGTTGCAGCACGGGCCGCATCACGGCCGACGTGGCGATCAGGCGCGGCGGGCGGATGCCGTCGCGCAGCGCCTCGTTCTCCGCTTCGAGCCGCTTCCCCTCCCGGAGCGCGCGGCCCAGCTCAAACTGCGTGCGCAGCACCGTCAGCAGCCGCGCGTTCTCCCACGGCTTCTGGACGAAGTCGCGCGCGCCGCGCCGCATCGCCTCGACCGCGAGTTCGACGCTGCCCCACGCCGTCATCACCACGACGGGCGGCGCGGAGTCGAGCGACTGAATGCGCGAGAGCAGTTCGAGACCTTCCTGCCCCGACGTGGTGTCCTGCGTGTAGTTCAGGTCGGCGAGGACGAGATCGAAGTCCTGCGAGCGCAGGGCGGCGAGCGCGCCGTCGGGCGACGACGCGGTCTCGATCCGGTAGCCCTCGCCCTTCAGGAGCAGGCGCAGGGCTTCGACGACGTCCGACTGGTCGTCGGCGATCAGGATGCGCGGGGCGTTCGTCTGCGAGCTTGTCATCTGGGCGCGGGGGTCGGTCACGGAAGATTCTACGCGACGCGGGCCGCGCGGGAAAATCGCGCGCGCCGCGCCGCACACGCCCGCTCCGCCGGGCGCGCCGGACTCAGTTGGACGGGGCGC
>DATCVD010000728.1:0-5437 GCA_036567125.1 Pyrinomonadaceae bacterium
CGCGGCCGGCGGCCCGCCGGCCCGGTCGCATCCGCGTCGCGCGCCTGTCCGAGGGTGAGGGCGGGGATTATCAAGCAGGCGGCGAGGGCGAGGGGCGTGATTCTTTTCATGGGGGTTTTCTCCTTCTCGTGCGTCGCGCGGAGGTTGAAAGGAACCGAGGTTAGTGGGGCATCGGCGAGGCGGGGCACGATAGTCCGCACGCGGCGGCTATGTCAACGGTGGCGCCATCGGGCGGCCTCAAGGTTTCACGGGAGCCACGCTCGGAAGACGCTTTCGAACCGACTCTTCCCGGCAAGAGTTCAGAAGCGGCTCCGTTGCGAACCCTAATTGGCGGGACTCGGCCTCTTCAATGAGACGGAGTGACGCAAAGACAGAAGTGCCTACGTGATATGGAAGTCGGCCCCGTACCGTACGAGGCGCAGCTTCCGGGCCACCGCCTGCGACGCGGCGTTCTGCCATGAAGTGCTGTAGAGTGGCGCGGCGCCCAGTGACCGGACCAGACGCGCCCACCCGGCCACCGCGTCCGCGGCGTAGCCCCACCCGCGGTAGTCGGGCAGCGTCTCGACGCCGGCCTCGTGAGCTTCAGGCGTGACGCGTACGCTGCGGCAGACCGATACGGCCCGCCCCCCTTCAAGGATGGCGACGAAGGGCTGCCAGCCGGGCAGTTCCGCCGCTAACTCTTCGAAGCCGCCTCGTAGCATCCGAGCGTCTTTCTCCGTGAGGGCGACAGGCGGCCTCGCAGGCACCGGGTACTCGGCGAAATAATAGGCAGGCCCCGATTCCACACTGCGCACGGGCGCGTGCGCTTCGAGCAGCCGCTCGCACAGAGCCGCGTGGCGCGGTCGGCTAGTAAGATCCTCGCCCACCGGCTCGTCTCGGCACAGCGCCTCCAACTCTCGGACGAGAGCATCCGGGAGATCATGCCGGAGCCGCCAGAGGTTACCTTGGCGCGTCCGCCCCAGGAACAAACGAGGCGCGGGAGGGCCGCCGCCCGGCTCGTTAACCGTCAGCAGCCGCGCGCCGTCGTCGTGGGTGAACAGCGCGAGGGCGTGGGCCGCCATCAGTTCCTGGTCACTGGTCACACATCTCCCCCGCTTACGGCTCACTTCATCAGCCTAACGCCCGGCATTGCCCGCCGCGCACTCAACGCATCAGGCTTTCAAGTTAACAGATGAAAGCCGCACTATTCGCGGCCGGGTGCAGGCCGTTGTTGGGCGCACGTGGCCGGTGTTATGGGGAGGGAGGAGGGTTTAACACGACAAGCACTTCCACGTACCCCTTAAGCTCCGCCTTCTGCCGGGCACCGAGCGGGAGGTCCCCGATCATCCGGTCGATCCTGCGCCTGATCAGGCGTTCCGGCGTGCCGCATTTCTCCCCCAAGTGCTTCAGACCGTTCGGGTCGACCCAGTCGTCGTTGACGGTGTTGACGTTGAACGACAGGGGGCCACCGCCCTCGAAGATGATGTTGTACTTCACGCCGTCGAACATACGCGAGATTCTGACCTCGTTACCGCCGTGGAGTGCGGCGACCTCGTAACCACGTTTCGCCCTCATGGCCGCGGCCAGCCGCCTCAGGTCGTACGAGAAGCTCAGCCTCTGCCTACCGTCCTCGCGAACCTCGCCGACCCCGATGGTTTCATACGAGCAAGTAAACGAAGGGAGCTGGGGGTTCTGCCCGGGGCGGCGGGCCCGGGCGTGGCCCCGCCCGCCGGCGAGGACGAAGGCGCACGACACGACGACGGACACGTAAAATAGTCTCTTCATAACACTCCTAAAGGATGAAGCCGAACGCCCGGCATCACCCGCGCCCCTATTCAACTATCATGGGAGGCCCCGTGATGGGGCGTCGGGTGCATGCCGTTGTTAGCCGGCCTCCGGGCGTGAGGTATCTAGCAACAATTCCGCCGCACGTTCCAGTGGGTGCTCCGGTGCTAACAGTCGTACCGCATAAAGGAGGTTGGCTGTGCGCTCCGTCACCTGCCGCTCGTCCGGCGCCGCCGCGCGCATGACCTCCTCGGCCAGATGCACCGCGAGATCGACCACGAGTAACTGGTTGCGCAAGCGCCTGCCCGCGTCTGCCGCCGCCGCTTCACCCCCAGGGTACAAAGCGTGGGCGCGGTCATGTACTTCTTTTAGCGCCGCCAACAACGCATCACGTTGCTCGTCTGTCATCATTCACCTACTGGACGGCTAACGCCCGGCATCACCCGCCGCGCACATACTTTGAAGTGCGAGCGTCCTGCGGGTGAAAGCATCGCTATTCGCGGTCGGGTGCATGCCGTTGTTAGGGCGCTGCCCTCAGGAAAGTGACTACGGACGGAGGTGTTTCTCCCGGTTAAGGTGATCCACGTAGTCCTCTAAATCTTTCATGTCTTCAAACTTCCGGTACTCGTTCTCGAAGACGTACCGCCTCACCGCATACTCCCACACCATATCCTCGTTAATCTCGACCATGACCTCGTAACGGTTAAATACGTCATTATCGAGCACCCATAATAATTGACCGCTCTCGAAGTCGGAACCGACGAAGACAGGCTCCATCCCTCGCGATTCGATTTCAACACGGAGATCTTCGGCGGAGAGGAGGGCCGCATACTTCTTTACTCTCTTAGGGGATAACTCTTGATGTGCCCAGGATTTCCTTCCCAAAGGAGGCGTTCCCCGGTCCCCATGAGAATCCATTCTTCCCTTACCCCATACTCTCAAATCCGGCGCCTCGTCGTAGCGGCCTAACGCCCGGCATCACCCGCCGCGCATTCAACGTGATTAGCGCCAAGTCTAGCGATGACATACATGCTGATTCGCGGTCGGGTGCATGCCGTTGTTGGGCGGCGTGTCAGGACACTTGGATGACCGTCGTACAAGAGTCTGTTTCCTGGCAGTGGAAGACGAACACGCAGGCCACATCGTGGAAATAATGCTCCACGGTAAACTGGCCCAAGAAGACTAGCGGCCCGCTCTCGCCGATCGGCCATGCAGGGCTTTGTACCCACTTCGGGGGCTCGCTCACGAACCGGAACCGGCGCTCTACCTCTCCTCGGAGCCACCCCGCTAGTTCTTGGCCCGAGCGCCCTCCCGCCGCCGGGAGAATCGAGCGGGCAAAGTATTCGGTCGGGATCTTGAGCCACTTGGGTTGTACGGACAGGAGGAGTCGGTGAAACTCCTCGTATCGCCGCGTCGGATGGAACGGGATTCCTTTCTCCTCAAGTAGCCAGGAGACGGCGCCCCAAGCATCGAGTTGGTCGCCCGGATCCGCGTAGTCGAGCCCGAGGAGGTAGACGTAGAGGTCACCACGACGCCCGCCTGCATATTCAGGCGCAGGCGCCTCGCGCAGGTAGCGTTCCAGCGCCGAGTCGTTGTAAAGCGCCTGTCTGAACTCACCAGGCTCTAGACTCCCGTCGGCGAATGCGATCAGGTGTCGTTCAATATCCATCATCAGTCCGTGAGAGGAAGCCGCCCAACGCACGGCATCACCCGCGCCCCTACACAACGTACGTGAGAGGCAGCGTGAAGGGGCGTCGGGTGGATGCCGTTGTTAGGCGTGGCATCCGAGGTGAACCGTATTGATTTTGGTCGGCGGCCCCGTCATCGCTCCCGGCCCCGCCTAGTCTCGGCCATGTATGCGGCCAAGCGGTTGCGGTAACGGATCTGTGCGTAGATGAACGTGACCAGCCCCAGGGCCACGAGGCCCACGCCCGCCCAGAGATCCGGCGATCCCCAGGCGATGAGTGCGCCCACCAGTATTGTCATGAAGGCCACTTTCCTGAGCAAGCTGAACAACCCGACCTGGCCGTTCAAATCCAGTCCCATCTCGGGGCACCTCCAATTCGCCTCGTCGCCGGGCAGCCCATCGCGTATGCGCTCAGAGCACCCCGCCACCGCACGCCGCCGGCTCCGCCCACACGTATAAACTAAGTGACGCGCCAGCCGCCCTTAAGTGCAAGGGGTCCGGCGTGTCCACATCAAGCGCCTAACGCCCGGCATCACCCGCCCGCACACGACCCCGAAACCGCACAGGTTCTTGTTGGCATCCATGCTGACTCGGGTCGGGTGCATGCCGATGTTAGGCCGCGGGGGCAGGTCATTTTTGCGCCTGCGAGTCCAATAAGAGCCAGAAGTAGGGCAGCACTTCCGTCGCGAGCCTGCCCGTACGCCCCCACAGGCGATTGCGGTGATCCCCGTTGTACTCCTCGAACACATGATCTATGCCGCGGGCGGTCAGCGCGGACGATAGAGCGCGCGCCGTCGGCGGGATGTGCGTGAACTCGTCCTCGTAACCCGAATCGAACCGCAGGCCGCGGAGCCTGGACAGGTTCGACCCGTACTTCTCGACCATGTTCGTCGGCAGGTTCTCCTGCCACTTGCTGAACGCCGGCTCCGCGGGCCGGAGTTTCCCGTCAACCAGCGCGAAAGGAAAGTCAACGTACAGCGGAGGGCGGCCGGGATTAGGCGAGAAGGCCTGTGCGACGACGATGACGGCCAGCGGATAGAGGCCGCCCTTCAGCGCCTCCTCCTGCGTCTTCACGTTTTCTTTGAGCACGTAAGCGAAGGCCGGGTTCTCTATCGAGAGGTCGCGCCCCCAGCCGAGCGCCGCCGGGTTCAGGCCGTAGACGACGCTGTACACGTCCGGGTGTTTCATCCCCAGCTTGATGGCCCCGTACCCGCCCATCGAATGCCCCGCTATGCCCCGGCTCGAAGCCCTGGCTAGCGTGCGATACTTGCCGTCTATGTAGCTCACCAAATCTCTGACCGTGAAATCCTCCCAGTTGCCCGTGACGGGCGAGTTGGTGTAAAAGCTCCCGCCCCACTTGGTCAGTTCGTCAGGCATGACGACGATCATCTCGCCGAACATGCGCGCGGCGATGCCGCTATTCATCACTTGCGGGATGGTCGCCCATCCTTTATTAGCCGGCCCCCAAGGATTGACCCACGTCTCGTCCGTGTCGGTGATGCCGTGCAGGAGATATACGACCGGGTATCTCTTCGCCGGCTCTTTGTCGTAGCTCGGCGGGAGGTAGATGCTCATCCTGCGGTCCGGCGATTCGCCGGTCACGTTCTTCTCAAGCGACGGACTACGCACGCTCTCGCGCACCAGCCTGCCCTCCTGCGAAAAGGCAACCGGCGCGAAGAGGGTCAGCAACAGGGATACGCTCAGGCATGTCAGCAGAGCTAAACGTCGTTCGCGTGGGGCGCGATTATTCATCCTGTCCTCCATTCTCGATACTGACGGCGGCATAACGCCCGGCATCACCCGCCGCGCATTCAATGTGATTAGCGGCAAGTTCTCGATGACACCCAAGCTGATTCGCGGTCGGGTGCATGCCGTTGTTCGGCGGCGCCGTCCGCTTCATCTGGCATCGGGCGACGGCACGCGCGTCACGAACCCGAGGATCGTCCCCTCCGGCGCCTCCACGTAAGCGACGGTCTGGCCCCACGG
>DATCVD010000729.1:0-3207 GCA_036567125.1 Pyrinomonadaceae bacterium
GGGCCGGTTGTCGTAAATTAACAACCGGCCCCCGCCGTCTAGCTGACCGCACTGATGGAGGCGCCGAGAATCGAACTCGGGTCCAAAGGCCGACGCCGACGGAATCTACATGCTTAGCCGCTTCTCCGCTGCCGGTCTCGCTCCGGCGCGTTCGCCGCCGGCGGGTAAGTGAAGCGACGAAGACCCCGCCCGCGACTAGCCCGGTTTATCTCACCCGCCGCCCCCAAGCAATGACGGCGGGCCAGCTCAACTGAGTGACATCTCGCTCCGCGCGCTTGAGCAACTTGCGGCGAGACGCCTGCTGGTTAAGGTTAATTAAGCAGCAAGGGCCAATTCGTTAGAGTTGGCAATTGTGGTTTCTCGATGCTTGTTAACGAGCTGCAAAGAGAAAAGCCCGGCATGCATCCGTTCGACGCGCAAAGCCCCTGTCGAGACCTTTCGCCCCCTTACGGGCCTACCGATTATAGGCCGTAAATCGTGAATCGTAAATAGAAGCCGTTAGCTCTTAGCCGGTAGCCGTTAGCAGAACCGAAAACTGAATCGAAAACCTGTGATCGCCTTTTTCCGGCTGGTGGCTAACGGCTAAGAGCTAGCGGCTTCTTCCCGCGATTTACGTCATTTAGACGTTCGCACCCCCCGTTTGGTTGCGTTATAATCGACGCCGTTGCCGGTCTCTCCCCAGCGCCGCAAGTGGCCCCGGAAGGCGTCGTTCAAAGTCAGGCCCGGACGCCGATCCCGAAACGGACGAGGAATCAATTCATGTCGGCTAAACAAACGCGCGCGAACGCGCCGTCCAAGACCGCCGCGAAGAGTGCGCCGCGCCGCCGCTCGCTGCTGCGCCGCTTCTGGCTGCCCGCCACCCTGCTGCTCGCCATCGCCGCGGGCGGGTTGACGGGCGTCGTCGTCGCCTACCAGCTCAACTACTCGGACGCCGCCGACGAGGTCGCCGCGCTCGCCACCTACCGGCCGAGCCAAGTGACGCGCGTCTACGCCGACGACGGCAAGACCGTCATCGGCGAGTTCGCGCTGGAGCGCCGCTTCCCGCTGCGCCACGACGAGATCCCGCCGGTCTTGAAGGACGCCATCCTCGCCGTCGAGGACGCGCGCTTCTACGACCACGTCGGCATCGACCCGATCCGCATCGCCGGCGCGGCGTGGAAGAACTTCACGCAGGATCGCATGGAGGGCGGCTCGACCCTGACGCAGCAGCTCGCCAAGAACCTCTTCCTCACCCGCGAGCAGACCTACACGCGCAAGTTCAACGAGTGGCTGCTCGCGCTCCAGATCGAGCGCTACTACACGAAGCAGCAGATCATGGAGATGTACGTCAACCACATCTTCCTCGGCGCGCGCGCCTACGGCTTCGAGGCCGCCTCCCAAGTCTATTTCAACAAGCACGCCAAAGACCTGACGATCGAGGAGGCCGCCCTGCTCGCCGGCATCCCGCGCTCGACCGCGCGCTACTCGCCCACCGTCAACCCGAAGGAGGCCAAGGAGCGCCGCGACCTCGTGCTTGAGCTGATGGCGCGCAACGGCTTCGTCCCGCAGGCGGAGGCCGACGCGGCGAAGGCGCGCCCGCTGAAGATCGCCGAGACCGCCTACTACCCGCCGCCCGCCGCCTCGCACGCGTGGTTCGAGTACCCGGTCGAGGAGATCAGGCAGCACCTCGAAGAGAAGTACACGACGCGCGTCGCGCTCGGCGGGCTGACCGTCTATTCGACGATCAACGCGGACGCGCAGAAGGAGGCTTACGAGGCGGTGCGCGCGGGCCTGCGCCGCTACGACCGCGGCCACTCGGGCTGGCGCTCGTCCTACCGCAGCGTCGGCGACGACGACGGCAACCCGAACGACCCGGCCACCCCGCAGCAGATCGCCTCGACCGTCCTGCCCGAGTGGTACGGCAACAACTACGTCGAGGGCGCGTACCTGCGCGGCCTCGTGACGCACGTCGACCGCGCGAAGAACGAGGCGACCGTGCGCTTCGGCGGCTACACGGCGGCCGTCACGCCGAAAGACATGGGCTGGTCGGGCCGCCAGCCGAGGGACGAGTTCAAGCCCGGCTTCGTCTGCGAGTTCCAGATCAGGGGCGTGGACAACGAGCGGCGTCGCCTGACGGTCGATCTCGTGCAGACGCCCGAAGTGCAGGCGGCGCTCTACACGGTCAACGCGAAGGACGGCGAGGTCGTCGCCGTGATCGGCGGCTACGACTTCTACATGAGCAAGTTCAACACCGCGACGCAGGCCTACCGGCAGACCGGCTCGGCCTTCAAGCCGTTCATCTACACGGCCGCGGTCGAGTGGGGCATGACGCCGGAGACGGTCATCAGCGGCGCTCCCATCCGCCGCGGCTCGTGGCAGCCGCACAACTACGACGGCTCGGTCGGCGGCGGCTCCGTCCCGATGAAGGTGGCGCTGGCCAAGTCGCTGAACATCCAAGCCGTCCACACGCTCGACATGATCGGCATCCAGACGGGCGCGCAGATGGTCAGGCGCTTCGGCATCACCGTCCCGATGTCGCCCTACCTGCCGTCGGCCCTCGGCGCGACCGAAGTCCCGCTCAACCAGATGGTCTCGGCCTACTCGGCCTTCCCCAACAAGGGCATCCGCGTCAAGGATCACCTGATCCGCCGCGTGCTCGACCGCGACGGGGCCGTCTTGGAGGAGTGGGACAAGACGACCTACAAGGTGACGAGCGAGTACGTCGCGCTGACGATGGTCGAGCTGATGCGCGGCGTCGTGTCGGGCGGGACGGCGACGGCCGCGCAATCCATCGGCCACGTCTCGGCCGGCAAGACCGGGACGGTCAACGATCACACCGACGTGTGGTACGTCGGCTACACGCCGACCTACGTGACCGGCGTCTGGCTCGGCCACCCGGAGCGTAAGAAGCCCTTGGGGCGCGACATGACGGGCGGACAGGGCGCGCTCCCCATCTGGATCGACTTCATGAAGGACTTCATGGCGGACAAGCCGAAGGAGAAGTTCCCCGAAGCGCCGAAGATGCCGGAAGACATCAAGGAGATGTACCTCCAGCGGCAGCGCGAGATGCAGGAGGAGAAGCTGGCCGAGATGGCGCAGGTGCGCGGCGCGCTCCGCGGCAGCACGGGGGCGACCGAGCTGCCGATCTCGTCCGAGCACAAGCTGGAGACGATCACGCTGCCGCCCCCGCCCGGCGGCGGCCTGAGCGACGGCCCGTTGCTCACGCCC
>DATCVD010000730.1:0-8976 GCA_036567125.1 Pyrinomonadaceae bacterium
GGCCGCTCCCGCCTAGCACGCGGGCCGCGCCGACTCGCCCGCGCGGATCAACACTGACGCGCGCGGCGGCCGCTCCGACGGCGGCCCCAATTAGGCAGGCAACTTGAGGGCGCGCCGCCTGCACTAACCCTTGATGGGAGTGACCGGCGGTACGCACCCTGACCGCCTGTCTCTCAGCCTGACCTGAATTCCGTCACTCGGCGGTGACGGAATTTTGTCCCGGATCACATTTTACTGAGGTTTTGCGTTCTCAGGCGCGTGCGTCGCGGCGGGCACGAGTTTTGCTGTCCGTTCCGGTGCGGCAGACGCGCGCCCTCTCGCGCGGCCCACCCCCGCCGCGTCGGTTCTCTTATAACTATGGACGCAAAAGTCAGACAGCGGTTGGCGAAGCCTTACATGCGCGCGATCTCCGTGCTCGGCGCGCTCGCCCTCGCCCACACGCTCTGGCAGCTCGACACCTCGCACATCGATCTCCACTTCGCGCTGCTCGCCCTCATCACCGTCGCCTTCGGCTCGCGCATCGTCGTCCGGATACCGCGCGTTCAGGGGCACATCTCGGTCTCCGACACCTTCGTCCTGCTCTCGATCCTGCTCTTCGGCGGCGACGCCGGCGTCCTGCTCGCCGCCGTGGACGGCTTCTTCATCTCCCGCCGCACGTCGAAGCAGACGATGACGCGCGTCTTCAACGTCGGCGTCTTCGCCTTCTCGACGTGGCTGACCGTCGGCGCGCTGCGGCTCCTGTTCGGCCCCATCCCCGAACTCGCCGCCAGCGGCTACACGTCGCGCTTCGTCGCCGCCATCTGCGTGATGGGCCTCGTGCAGTACGCGGCCAACTCGTGGCTCGTCGCCGTCGGGGTGGCGCTGCGGGCCGGCGAGTCGCTGTGGCGGACGTGGCGCGACAAGTTCCTCTGGACTTCGCTGACCTACTTCGCCGGGGCGTCGGCCGCCGGCATCATCGCCAAGCTCGTCAGCACGCTCGGCTTCTACGCCCTGATGGCCGCCGCGCCGATCATCGCCGTCGTCTACTTCACCTACACGACCTACCTGCGCAAGGTCGAGGAGGCGCAGAAGCACGTCGACGAGCTGAGCCGGCAGATGCGGGAGCAGGAGCGCATCCGCCGCGCCCTCCAGGAGAGCGAGGAGCACTTCCGCTCGGCCTTCGACCACGCCGTCGGGATGGCGCTCGTCTCGCCCGACGGCTACTGGCTGCAAGTCAACAACTCGCTCTGCGCGATGCTCGGCCGCGACGAGAGCGAGCTGCTCGCGTCGAGCTTCCGCGCCGTGACGCACCCGGACGATCTCGGCGAGGCGCTCGTCCGCCTGCACCAGCTCCTCGGCGGCGAGGTCGCCACCTACCAGATCGAGACGCGCTACCTGCACCGGGACGGCCGCACCGTCTGGGCCTTGCAGTCAGCGTCGATCGTGCGCGACGAGCGGGGCCAGCCGCGCCACCTCGTCTTCCAGATTCAGGACGTGTCGGATCGCAAGCGCGCCGAGGAGCAGATCCACCACGCCGCCTTCCACGACGCGCTGACGGGCCTGCCGAACCGGACGCGCTTGGCCGACCGCCTGAGCCTCGCCGTCGAGCGCGCGCGCCGCGCGGCCGGCTACCGCTTCGCCGTCCTCTTCATCGACCTCGACCGCTTCAAGGTCGTCAACGACAGCTTGGGCCACGACCTCGGCGACCGCCTGCTCGTCGATCTCTCGCGCCGCCTCGAAGGCTGCGTGCGCAAGGTGGACACGGTGGCCCGCCTCGGCGGCGACGAGTTCGCCATCCTGCTCGACGGCATCACGGGGCCGGAGGACGTGACCGAGGTGGCCGAGCGGATCAGCAACTCGCTCGTCACCCCGTTCGACCTCGGCGGCCACGAGTTCTCGACCACCGCCTCCATCGGCATCGCCTACTCGTCGGCCAACTACGAGCGGCACGAAGACATCCTGCGCGACGCCGACACCGCCATGTACCGCGCCAAGGCCAACGGCAAGAACCGCTACGAAGTCTTCGACGCCGGGATGCACGCCCGCGCCGTCGAGGCGCTGCGGCTCGAAGCCGAGCTGCGCCGCGCGGTCGAGTCGGGCGAGATCGTGCCCTTCTACCAGCCGGTCATCACGCTCGCCACCGACGAGATCGCGGGCTTCGAGGCGCTGGCCCGCTGGCACCACCCGAAGCGCGGGCTGGTCGGCCCCGTCGACTTCATCCCGCTCGCCGAGGAGACCGGCCTCATCGCGCCGCTCGGCATGGCGATTCTCAGGCAGGCGTGCGAGCAGTTGGCCATCTGGGATCGGGAGTTCCCCGGCCGGCAGCCGCTCTCGATGAGCGTCAACGTCTCGGCCCGGCAGTTCCGCCAGCTCGACCTCGCCGAAGAGATCAGGTCTGCGCTCGCGGCGGCCGGCATCGAACCCGAACGCCTCCGCCTTGAGATCACCGAGAGCGCGCTGATGGACGACGCCGCGGGCGCGGTCGAGACGCTGCGGCAGCTGAAGTCAATCGGCGTCCGCCTCGCCATCGACGACTTCGGCACGGGCTACTCGTCGCTCTCCTACCTGCACCGCTTCCCCATCGACGCGCTCAAGGTCGACCGCTCGTTCGTCACGCGGATGAGCACCGACCGCGAGAGCCGCGGGATCGTCAAGACGATTATCACGCTCGGCGACGAGCTGGGCATGGACGTGGTGGCCGAGGGCGTCGAGACGGCCGAGCACCGCGCCGCGCTCGCAGGCCTCGCGTGCGAGTACGGGCAGGGCTACTTCTTCTCGCGCCCGCTCGAAGCCGACAGCGCCGCCGCGCTCCTGCGCGACGGAGCGCCGTGGGCCGGCGGTGGCGCGTCGCCGCGCCCGTCCCGCGTGGACGCCGACGAGACCGACACCACCTACGCGATGTGAAGCGCGACGGTGATACGCCGCGTGAGGCGCGACGGTAACAGGCGGGGTTAACAGGCCGGACAGGATCGGACGGGCGGGGTTAACAGGCCGGACGAGACGCGAAAGGGGAGGGCAACGCGCCCTCCCCTTCTCTTTGACTTGTCCGCCCCTGCTAACCCCGCCTCTTTTTCCGCCGCGGGGCCGCGCCGCCCGGCGGCGCGGGTCGGCCGCCGAATTCGTCGCGCGTGATCTCGTAACGCACGGCGTTGACGCCGTAGGCCACGGTCTCACCGGCGCAGCGCAGCCCGGCCTTCTCCAGCACGCGGCGCGAGGCGGCGTTCGCCGGGCGCGCGAGGGCGATGATGAGATCGAACCCGTACGCGCCGAAGCCGTGACGCAGGCACGCCTCCGCGATCTCGGTCGCCAGCCCCGCGCCCCAGAAAGGCTTGTCGAGCAGGTAGTTCAACTCCGCGACGCCGTCGTGCGTGCGGAAGCCGGCGCACCCGACGAGCCGCCCGCCGCGCTTCTCGACGACGGCCCAGCGGCCGAACCCGTGGCGCGCCCAGTGCGCCACCACGCTGTCGAGGAAGGCCCCGGCTTCGGCGGCCGAGAGCGGCCCCGGCACGCGGCCGAGGTACTTCATCACCTCAGGGTCGGCGACGATGCGCGCCAGCTCGGCGAGGTCTGCGTGCGTGAACTGTCGGAGGCGCAGGCGCGCGGTCTCGATCTCGTGCATCGGCTCTCGCCACAAGTGCCGCGCTCGACGCAAACGGGCACGCAACAGGCTCCGCACTTTCGGGGTTGGTCCGGCCGACGCCCCGACGCGGGGCGAGGCGTCAGTCGCCGTGCCGCAGCAGCCTCAGGAACAGGAACAGCCAGAACGCCAGCGAGCACGAGAGGACGGGGAGTCGCACCCTCGATCCGCTGCCGACGAGTATGATCGCGCCCAGAACGCAGAACTCCGTGACCGCGCGCAGGAACGTCCAATCCTCGACCCAGATGGCCCCGCTGAGTAGCAGCGCGAGCGCGCCGTAGAGGAGCCACGCGATTATTTCACGCGCCGAGGCCAGAGTCGAACGGAGGCAATAGAGGACTGCGGCGGCGAAGGCGACGAGGTAGAGCAGCTCCGGCAAAGCCCTGCGCTGGAGCGGCGTCCGGTACTCCGCCGCGTAGGCCAAGAAGCCGGCGAAGCCCTCGAACGGCGCGGCGAGGTTCACGCGTCCCGCGAAGACCGGCACCTCGCCCCAGTTGCAGAAGAGGGCCGTCTGCCACAACACGAAGGCCGCGAGCGGGGCCGCGAAGTAGTGCCAACGCACGCGCGCCTCGCGCCCCCGCACACGGTCGTGCGCGTAAACGAGCGCCGCGCCGACCGCGACGAGCAGCGCCGTCTCCTTCGCCAGCAGCGCGAGGACGAGCAGGAGCGTCGCGGGGACGTGCCTGCCGCGCCCCACCAAAAACAGACTGCCGACGAGCAGCGCGACCTCGGACAGCTCGACCAGATCGCGCGTCAGCGTCAGCAGCGAGCCGGGGTAGAGCGGCAGGAAGATTCCCCAGAGTGCGTGCTTTCCGAGCGACCGCGCGTAGAGTCCGCCGAGCCAGCCGAGCAGGCACAGCGCCGAGAAGTTAACGAGGAGCATCGCCCACGGAAGCCGCCGGGCGCTCCCCAGCGACAACGCCTTCGCCAGCAGCGGGTAGAGAATCCTCTGGTGGCGCAGCGCCGGCACGTCGAGCGTGATGCCGTGGTCGGTGCGCCGCGCGGTGACGGGATCGAGCGCCAAGCGATAATAGAATTGCCCGTCGAAGCCGTCGCTGTTCTGCCGCACGCTCAGCCCCGGCGGCACGCGCGCCGCGTCGCAGTACTTGTCGCCGGCCGTGACGAACCAAGAGGCGTCGAAGTCGTTGGCGCGCAGCACCCCGAACAGGAACGCGGCCGCCGCCGCGGCCACGAGCAGCAGCGGCGCGAGCGGCGTGTCGAGACGGGCCAGCATCAGTTTCCTCCTCTCCGCCCGCCTCGGCCGACGAGCTTCTACTTAGTCGGCACACGGCCGCACATCTTACACCCGCCGCGCGCCGCTTGGAGCATCCGCGCCATTAACTTTATGATGACCGCGGCCTTTAACATTCCAATCTCCGACTGCCGCCGCGCTCCCGTAGCGCGGGCGGGCACGACCCAAAAACAGATGGCACTGATCGGCGCGAACGAACTGAAGCGGAAATTGATGATCGTCGTTGACGGGCAGCCCTACACGGTGCTCGAAGTTTTCTTCGCCACGCCCTCCGCGCGCGGCGCTTCGACGATGGTGCGCACCAAACTTCGCCACCTGCTCAGCGGCGCGGTGCAGGAGCGCAGCTTCAAGACCTCGGAGAAATTCTCGGAGCCGGACGTGCAGCTCGTCCCCGCCTCCTTCCTCTACGCCGACAACGAGGGCTGCCACTTCATGGACGAGACGACCTACGACCAGTTCCACCTCACGCTTGAGCAGGTCGGCGACGACCGCCCTTACCTGAAGGACGGCACGCAACTGCAAATCCTCAAGTACAACGGCGAGCCGGTCTCGCTGCAACTGCCGCAGTTCGTCGAGCTGACGGTGACGGAGACGGAGCTCGGCTCGCGCGGCGACACGGCGGCCGGCGGCGCGTCCAAGCAGGCCACCCTCGAAACCGGCCTTCAGGTGCGCGTCCCCCTCTTCATCAAAGAGGGCGAAGTCGTCCGCGTTGACACCCGCACCGGCGAAGTCGCGGGCCGCGCTTGAACGGATCGCGGGCAATTATTTAGTCGGGCGCTGGCCGCTTAAAATTTTAAGGAGCGATGAAGTTAATTTCTTTAACACGCGCGCTCTTCATGATCCTGCTGGCAGGGTGTGCGGCCGCAGCCGCTCGGGAGTCGGGTACTGAACGGCCGGTGGCCGCCCCCGGCAGCCGCGTGAGCCAAGGGGTTGACGAAGTGGTGTATGACAGGAAGGAGGTTGACACCCCGGCGGTAATCCTGTCGAGGCCCGCGCCCATGATGCCGGAGGCCGCGAGGCAGGAGAGCTTATCCGGGCCTATCCTGATAGAGTTCGTCCTGTCGGCGTCGGGGGTCGTGAAGGATGCCAAAGTGATTAGCCCCACCCCTTTCGCCCTCACCAAAAGTAGGGAGCAGGCGTTCCGCGAGTTGACCGAGAGCGCCCTCCAAGCGGCCTACGCGATCAAGTTCGAACCGGCGATCAAGGACGGCCGCGCCGTCTCGCAGCGGCAGAAGATTCAATACAACTTCAAGCTCTATGATTTCGACGGGGACTCGGTAGTGGGCGACAGCTCGAAGCGCGTTTACTACGCGGCGGGTTGCGCTGACTACTCTCGGATCGCGGACGGCAATATGGTCTCCTTCGGTAGCAATGAACTAGCCAAAAAGGCAGGCTACAAGAAGGCCAAATCGAAGTGCCCGAAATGAGTGGCAGCCGGCCTGCCCGCAACTAACAATCACATCCTACCAGTGCGACGCCAACGCGAAGGCCGCGGGTGTGATCCTTTCAGAT
Source organism: Pyrinomonadaceae bacterium (assembly GCA_036567125.1). GTDB lineage: Bacteria > Acidobacteriota > Blastocatellia > Pyrinomonadales > Pyrinomonadaceae > JAIVGV01. The sequence continues at coordinate 6,381 of DATCVD010000730.1, forward strand.
TCCCCGCGGCCTTTCGCACGCGCGCGGGCGGCACTCCCCCGCTCTCCGGAAGAGGCAGCTTGCGGAGAGCTACGCGCCGCCCGCGCGCGAGGTCGAAGCGACCGGCTTCGGGTTGTGAGTCGCCTTCCTCCCGCAAGTCTCAGCGGCCGGGCCGTGACTTGAAGTCAGAGCCGCTCGACCGCGGGGAGTCGAACTGGCGCATGTACTCGGGCAGGTAAGGCTCCTTGCGGAACTCGCGCCCGCGCGTGACGAGCCAGCGTTGCAGCCAAGAGATGCCGACGGGGCCGGCGTAGGCGTCTTGGTGTTTGTAGGATTCGTCCTTGAGCGCGTCTTCGAGCGTGACGAAGCGGTAGCCGCGCCGTTTCATCATCTCGACCATCCGTTGGAAGTGATCGCCGTTCAGCAGGTTCGCGTGGACGAGCAGGACTTGCGGAATCTCGCGGCCGAACAGTTCGACGGAGAGTTGTTCGTAGAACTCGAACATCCGCTCCATGTAGGGCACGTACTCGGCCGCGACGCGACGCGCCTTCTCGTCGTCCTTCGCCACCAACGCCTTCGCGTACTCGCGCGCGAAGACCCACTCCATGTTGTCGTGCGTGACGGGCGCGACCGTGTAGCCGCGCTCCGACAGGAACTTCTCGAAGGCTTGCTTGTCGGCGACCGTGCGGCCCGTGTTGAGGAACGGGTGGCGGAAGTAGCGCAGTTTCATGCCGCGTGTTGAGAGTAGCTGCCGCGTGAACGGCTCGCCTTTGATCACTTCCTGCTGAAACTCTGCGAGCGGCGTGTTGTAGAAATACTTGTGCGAATAAGTGTGGTTGCCGAGTTCGAGGCCCGCCTCGACCCACATGCGCAGCGCCGCGCGCCTCTCCTCCTGCTGCCCCGCCGCCTCCAACTGCCGCTCGTTGACGAAGCCGACGGCCGGAATCTTGTTCGCCGCGAGCACGGCGACGATCTTTCGGTTGCTCTCGACGACCGTCGGCCCGTCCGGGTTTCCGCCGCCCGACATCGGCAGGTCGTCGAACGTCACGGCGACTCGCCGCTCGGGCCGAGACTGTCCGGCGGCGGCGACGAAAGCCGCGAAGGCGAAGGAAACTATCAGCGCGATGCGTCTCAGTCTCATTTCACACGCCCCTTTCTCGTCTGCGGGCGGGCCGCGGGTTGCGAGCTGGGAATTTAGAACTCGTGGCCCGGCCGCTTTCAATCCGAAACGGCAGTCTCCGCAACTGAGGTTGGAGTCTTCTATTCCGCGCGCCCCGACTCCGAAACGGAGAACGGCATCTCCACCTTCGTCGTCCGAATCTCCGAAACGGAGATCGGAATTTTAGGAATTGAGCGCGGCTTCTCCGAAAAGGAGATTGCGGTCTCCGAAATTAAGATCGGACTCTCCGAAGCGGAGGTTGCTGTCTCTGAAATCCAGACTGAACTCTCCGAAATCTAGATTGCAGTATCCGAAATCTAAATTGGAGTCTCCGAAGCGGAGAGCGAAGACTCCGAAATCGGGATCGAATTCTCCGAAACCGAGGTCGAGAGATTCAAAGGCGAGAGCGGAGACTTTCAAACCTAGGCGGGCGGCCCCACGTCTCGGCCCGGAGTGTTCGGCTTGCGGATTGAGGAGTTTCGAATCCCGGCTCCGAACTCTTCAACCCGCAACCCGCAGTCCGCCTCGCCTGCTCACTTCTTGCCCTTCTCCGTCGGCGGCCACTTCTTCGTGTAGGTGTCGAACTGGGCCATCCAGTCGGACAGGTACGGCTCTTTGCGGAACTCTTTGCCGCGCGCCATCGCCCAGCGTTGCAGCCAAGAGATGCCGTACTCGCCCGTGTAGGTATCGGGCAGTTGGTACGCCGGGTCACTCATCGCCTCTTCGAGCGTGACGAAGGAGTAGCCGCGCCGCTCAAGCATCGAGAGCAGTTCTTCGGCCTTCTGGCAGTTGAGGCCGTTCGCGGTGAGCATCAGGACTTGCGGCGGCTCGTAGCCGAGCGTGTCGCGCGAGAGCTGTTCGTAGAACTCGAACGTGCGCTCCATGTACTCGACGTACTCCGAGGCCACGCGCCCCATCTTCGCCTCGTCCTCGGCGCGGCGCGCGTCCGCGTAGACCCTGCCGTAGAGCCAGTCCCAGTTGTCAATCGTGACCTTGTGGAGTTGCATCCCGCGGCCGGCGATCCACTTCTCGAACGCCTCCTTCGTCCCGCGGTCGGGGCCGACGTTCAGGTACGGGTAGCTGAAGTAGCGCAGGCGCGCGCCGCGCTCGCGGGCCATCCGGCCGGTCACTTCTTCGCCGCGCAGGACGTCGCGCTTGTAGTCTTCGAGCGGAACCTTGAACAAGTCCGGGTGCGCGTAGCCCTCGGAGCCGAGTTCGTGGCCGGCGTCGAGCCACAGGCGGAGCAGCCCCGCCTTTTCTTGGTTAACCTGCCCGTCCTTTTGCAACTGGCCGCCGTTGACGAAGCCGACCGAGCGGACGCCGCGCGCGGCGAGCGCGGCGAGGAGTTTCCGCGTGTCCTTCTCGGCGCGCGGGTGATACCACGTCTGCACCATCGGCAGCGCGACGAAGGTGACGGCCACGCGGCGTCCGGTCTTCGCCGCCGCGGCGCGCGGCGCG
>DATCVD010000731.1:0-4332 GCA_036567125.1 Pyrinomonadaceae bacterium
CAGGGGCCGCCGGCGCACGCGGGCGGCGGCGGCGGCCAGCAGCGCCAACAGCAGCAAGCGCCGCAGCAGCAGGGGAAGGGTAACGGTAAGGGCAAGGGCCGCCCGTAACTTTGAACACGGACGCGGGCCTTCACCCGCAACCCGAGCACGGACGTGGACACCATCCGACTGCCCGATTCAGACGAGGAGCTTTTGGGCGAGTGCGAGGTTGACACCTTCCGTTCGAGCGGGCCGGGCGGCCAGCACGTCAACAAGACGGAGAGCGCCGTCCGGCTGACGCACCTGCCCACCGGCCTCGTCGTCACCTCGCGCACGGAGCGCAGCCAGCACCGCAACAAGGCCGACTGCCTGCGCAAGCTGCGCGAACTCGTCGCCCGGCTCAACCACCGGCGCGCGCCGCGCGTCCCGACGAAGAAGACGCGCGCCTCCAGAGAGCGCACGCTCGAAACGAAGGCCCGCCGCTCGCGCGTCAAGCGTCTGCGCGCGAAGCCGGCCGCGGGCGACGAGTGAGCGCCGCGCCGCCCGTCACCGAATGCTCCGCAGCTCGTTAATCCTTGAGCGCACGGTCTCACTCAGCATGCCGACTTCGGCCGGGCTGTAGTTGGCGGCGCGGAAGGCGTCGCCGATCTGGCGGTCGCTCAGCTTCGAGAGCAGCGAGGCGAGCCAGCGCGCCTCCTCGACGCGGATGTCGTCGAACAAGTCCTGCCGCTTGCCCTTGTAGAAGAGGAAGACGTTGCCGCGCTTCACGTCTTCGAGGAACGGGTCGCCGCTGAAGTCTTCGGGGTTGTTGCGGCTGCGGCTGATGCGCCAGAAGCCGGGCACGTCGAGCTTGACGCGGCCGAAGGTCGCGCCGAGATCGCTGACGACGTAGCGCAGCTCGTCGCGGCCCGTCGCGGGGTTGCGGACGTGGAGGACTTTGTTGTTCGTGTCCTTGATGTCCCAGTTGTTGAGCAAGGCCATCATGATGATGAGGCCCTGAAGCTCCTTCGTCCGCACGAACGGGTTCTCGGCCCACTTCCACTCGTCGAGCCGATCCACCTCGTCGGGCCGCGCTTCGAGCCTCACGTTCTCGAACGTGCCCTTGCCTTCCACGCGCAGGCGCGGGACGAGGTAATTGATCTCGGTCATGTAGCCGACGGCCCAGACGAGCCTGACGGCCGCGGTCTCCGACTGCGCCTCCTTGCCGACCTTCGCCACCCACTCGCGGCCCGCGCCGTCTTTCACGCGGAACTTGGTCGAGTAGCCGCCCGTCTCGTCCTTCAGAAAGGTGACGCGCGAGAGGTCGGGCCGCATCCGCGCGCCGCCCGGCCCGAGGAGCAGATCGCGCGTCGGCAGATCGTCGGGCGCGCGCCACAGGACGGGCGTGCCCGTGGGCCGGGGCTTGTCCTTCTTCTTCGGCTTGTCTTGCGCGGCGATGGTCGAAGTCGAAATGATGAGCGCGGCGGCGAGCAGGGCCACGCGGCGGAGTCTCTTTTGCAGGAACATAAAACTCGATTCCCCCGGCCTGTTTCGGAACGATTATTAAGGGAGAGAGAAGGGGAGAGTAACGTTTGAGCAAGGGCCGTTCCGCAACGCCGGGGAAGGAAAAGGCCGGGGCCGGGCCGCCCCTGACGAGGTGCGCTGGGCGTGCGGCGTACCGAAGGCCGCCTCGGCGTACCGGGCCGGTACAGGCCGCGCCGAGGCTTCGACGGCGCGTCCGCCTCAGTGGAGGCGGAACAGCTCGCGGTGGATGGAGGCCACGGCCTCGGGCGTGAGCTTGGGGCGGCGGTCGTAGGTGAGCAGGCCGTTGCTCTCCTGCTCGATGTCGGTGAGCTGCGTGTAGCAGAAGCCGGCGAGGAAGCCCAGCGAGGCGATGCCCTCCATCAGGTCGCGGTACTTCGCCAGCAGCTCGTTGTCGTCGTCGACCGAGCCGTAGAACTGGTAGAGCATGTCGCGCTCCGCGGGCGGCACGTCCCGCGGCTTCATCAGGAAGCCGCCGACCTCGGAGAGCACGATGGGCTGGCCGCGGTACTTCGAGCCGCGCGAGAAGAGCGGCTTGTCCGTGAGCCAGACGTTGCTCGGCAGGTCGCCGCCCGCGAGCTTTTCGCGGTAGCGCTCGCGCAGGCCCGCGGCCGTCGCCGTGTAGTCGTGGATGGCGCAGATGTCCGTGATGTCGGTGTGCTCCCAGCCGTCGTTGTCGATGACGGGGCGGGTCGAGTCGAGCCGCCGCGTGGCCGAGACCATGCGCTCGATGTAGGCGTACTGGCCGGGGTGGTGGTGCGTGAGGCCGGGGAAGCCCATGCTCTCGTTGACCGGCACCCACGCGACGACGCACGGGTGGCTGTAGTCGCGCCTGACGGCCCGCCGCCACTCCGACGACAGGCGCTCTTCGGAGAGCGACGACCACTCGCGCGCGTTCGGCATCTCCTCCCAGACCATCATGCCGAGCCGGTCGCACCAGTAGAGCCAGCGCGGGTCTTCGATCTTCTGGTGCTTGCGGACGCCGTTGAAGCCGAACGCCTTGGCCCACCCGATGTCGGTCTGCAACGCCTCGTCGGACGGCGCGGCCAAGAGGCTCTCGGGCCAGTAGCCCTGATCGAGCACCATCTTCATGTAGACGGGCTGGCCGTTTAAGACGACGCGGCCGCCGCGGACTTCGATGCTGCGCAGTCCGACGTAAGACTTGATCTCGTCGCGCAGGCCCGCCTCGTCGTAGAGCCTGACGCTCAGGTCGTAGAGGTTGGGCGAGTCCGGCGACCAGAGCTTCGCGTAGGGGATGCGCAGGTGGAGGCGGCCGGTGGCGACGGCCGTGTGCTCCTCGGCGCGCGCCACGACGCGCCCGCCCTCGCTCGCCTCGGCCACGATCCGCCAGTCGGCCGAATGCGCGTGCAGGAAGACGTCGAGGACGGCCGTGTTCTCGTAGGCGCGCGGCGTGATCCTGATCTCCTCGATGCGCATCGACGGGACGGGTTCGAGCCAGACGGTCTGCCAGACGCCGGTCGTGCAGTAGTAGTCGATGTCGTGCGGCAGCCCGGTCGAAGACTGCTTGCCGCGCGGCTGGCGCGCGTCCTGCTCGTCAACCACGCGCAGCGTGATGCGATTACTACCCTCGCGGACGTGGGGCGCGATGTCGAAGCTGAAGGGGACGTGGCCGCCCTGATTGTGGCCGACCTCGTGGCCGTTGACCCAGACGGTCGAGCGGTAATCGACCGCGCCGAAGTGCAGGAGCAGGTCGCGCCCGCGCCAAGCTTCGGGCACGTCGAACGTGCGGGCGTACCAGACGAACGGGTGGACGCTCTTGTCGTTGATGCCCGACAGCTCGCTCTGGTAGGGGAAGGGGACGACGATGCGGCCCGCGAGTTCGCGGCCGTCGTGCCAGCCCTCGCCGAGGCCGGCGTCCGCGTCGTCGAAGGCGAACTCCCAAGTGCCGTTCAGGTTCAGCCACTCACCGCGGACGAACTGCGGGCGCGGGTACTCCGGGCGGGGCGCGTCGGTCATGTCTGGCAGCATACCCTGAGGCGCGCGGGGATGACTAACCGGCGGAAGTGCGGGCGGGGAGTTCCTGACGCCGGGGCGCGGGCGGGCGGGCGGACGCGCCGTGCGGCGTCTCACACTCGCGGGCGTAGCGGGCGAGCGCGTCTTCGAGCGGGGGGAGCAGCGCGCCGCGCCGGCTGGCGAGCGCGCTGTTAGCCGGCCGTGCGGCCGCGAGGTTCAGCGAGGAGGTCGGGCGGTCATCGATCAGTGACTCGTCTAAACCGAACCGGCGCGCGACGAGGCGCGCGAGTTCGGCCCACGAGACCGCGCCCTGATTCGACAAGTGCCACAGGCCGCGCTCGCCGTCGATGAGCAGGTCGAGGCTGGCGTTGACCAAGTCGGGGACGTAGGTCGGCGAGACGACCGAGTCGCCCGCCGCCGCGAACCGCTCGCCTGCCGACAGCGCACGCAGCGCCGCGGCGACGAAGTTGTACTCGTCCCACGGCCCGAAGAACGCGCTCGCGCGGACGACGAGAGACGAGGGGTGTGCTTCGAGCACGCGTCGCTCGGCCTCGGCCTTGCTCCGGCCGTAAACGCAGGACGGCGACGGCCCGTCCGTCTCGACGTACGGCCCGCCCTTCGCGCCGCCGAAGACGAGGTCGGACGAGAAGGTCACGAGCGCCGCCCCGCGCGCGGCGCAGGCGGCGGCCAGCACGGCCGGCCCCTCAGCGTTCTCGCGGAAACACTTTTCCGGCTCGCGCTCGGCGTCGTCCACGCGCACGTAGCCGGCCGCGTTGACGACGGCCCACGGCCGCCACTCGTCGAACGCGCGGGCGACCGACTCGGCGTCCGCGATGTCCATCTCGGCGCGCGCGAGCA
>DATCVD010000732.1:0-5897 GCA_036567125.1 Pyrinomonadaceae bacterium
GGCGCAGGCCGCGACGAGCGCGACGAGCGCCGCGTAGGCGAACGCCCACACGCGCCCCTGACGTGCGAGCGGCAGCAGCGGTTCGAGCACGACGGGGAAGGCGACGAGCGCGGCGAGGCTGCCGGCGTTGCTCGCGGCGTAGAGGAAGTACGGGTCGCGCGCCGACTCGTGGCCGGTGGCCGAAAACCACTTCTGAAGGAGCGGGCCGAGGGTGGAGAGCGCGAAGAACGGCGGCCCGACGGTCACGAGCAGGCGGCCCAACAACCACAGCGACGGGTCGCCCTCGCGCGGCACGGACTCCGCGGCCGAAGCCGAGATGGCTACGGGGAGCGCCGCCGCCGCGACCGCGAGCAGCACCACCTGCGCGATGCCCTGCTGCGCGAGCGTGAGCCGCCGCGACGCGAACAGCGCGTAGGCGTAGCCCGCCAGCAGCAGCGTCTGGAAGAACAGGAGGCAGGTGTTCCACACCGCGGGCGCGCCGCCCAGAAGCGGCAGCAGCATCTTCGCCACCAGCGGCTCGACCCAGAACAGCAGGGCCGCGCTCACGAACAGCGTCGCGGCGAACAGTAACGTCGGCGAGCCTCTACGCATCATCAAGAAGCTGTTAGCTGTTAGCCGTTAGCTGTTAGCAAAACCAAAAATCGAGAATAAGAGCCGGGGCGGAAGCTGAAGCCGAAGCCGCCCGCTTGAAGCTGTCTGCTTCCGGCTAACAGCTAACAGCTAACGGCTAACAGCTAACAGCTACTCACTGCGACCACTCGGTCGGGCGGCGCACCCAGCGGTGCGCGCGCAGTTCCGCGCGGAGACTTTCGGGCAGCGCGCCCGCGTCGCTCGCCGCGAGGTTCGACTCGACGTGCGCGGTCTTACGCATCCCCGGAATGATCGTGCTCACTTCGGGGCAGTTGAGGATGAAGCGCAGGGCCATCTCCGGCAGCGTGAGGCCGGCGCGCGCGGCCACGGGCTTCAAGCGTTCGGCGCGCTCGACGCTGGGCGTCAGGTTTTCGGGGACGAAGTAGGTGTTGCGCCAGTCGCCCTCGGGCCAGCGGCTGTCTTTGGTGAGCGTGCCGGTCAGCGTCCCTTCGTCGAACGGGACGCGGGCGATGACGGCGACGTTCATCTCGCGGCAGGCGGGGAAGAGTTCGTCCTCCGGGTTCTGATCGAAGATGTTGTAGATGACCTGCACGGCGTCAACCAGCCCGGCGCGGACGGCGCGCACCCCGTTCTCAGGCTCCCAGCGGTTGAGGCTGATGCCGACGGCGCGGAACAGGCCCTGCCCGCGCAGGTCTTCCATCTTCGCGTGCCAGCGCTGGTCGTCAACCCAGCGGTCGTCCCACGTATGAAGCTGCATGAGATCGAAGCTGTCGAGGCCGGAGTTTTTGAGACTCCGGTGGACGTACTCCTCGACGTGGTCGGGCGGGTACGACTCTTCCAGCGAGTATTCGGGCCGCGCGGGCCACTTGCGATTCTTGGGCGGGATTTTGGTCGCGGTGTAGAGTTTTTTGCCGGGGTTCGCGCGGACGAGTTCGCCCAGCAGGTGTTCGCTGTGGCCCTCGCCGTAGCCCCATGCGGTGTCGAAGAAGTTGCAGCCTAGATCGACGGCGCGCTGCAACGAGCGCAGCGATTCCTCGTCGTCCGAGCCAGTCCACATCCCGCCGACGGCCCACATGCCGTAGCCGATCTCGCTCGTCTGCCAGCCCGTGCGGCCGAAAGTTCTATAGCGCATCCCTCGCGTCCCTCCGTTTCTTCGAGGTGCTAGGAGCTAGGATTTAGGATTTAGGTTCGGAATCCCCGATCTACAATCTTAATGTCTAACTCCTAACTCCTAACTCCTAAGTTCTAGTTCCTAGCTCCTAGCTCCTAACTCCTAACTCCTAAAATCAGTACACCAGCGGATCATAGCTGAGGCCGAGTGAGACGATCTTCTGTAGCAGCCGCTCGTAGGAGACGCCGCAGTGGGCGGCCGAGTCGGCGAAGTCCTCGCCGCGCGCGATCTGCGGGTTGGGGTTGGCTTCGAGGAGGAACATCCGCCCGTCCGGGGTGAGGCGGTAGTCGAGCCGCGCGTAGCCGGAGAGGCCGAGAAGGCGGTAGATGCGTTTGGAGAGCCGTCGCAGCCGCCCCGCCATCTCGTCGTTCTTCTGCGCGTCGTCGGAGAGCACGGCGGGCTTGGTGACGAGGCCGATCTTGTCCTGATAGGCGGCGTTCCACTTGACGCGGCTCGTCGCGATTTTGGGGACGCCCTCGGGCCACTTCTCCATGTCCAGCTCCCACGGCGTGTAGGTCTGCAACTGGCGGTGGCCGATCACGGAGACGTAAATCTCGCGGCCGTCGATGTACTGCTCGGCGATGGCGTGCGCGCCCAGCGTGCGGTGGATGAACTCGACGCGCTCGGCCAACCGCTCGTCCGTGTCCACGACCGAAGCCTGCGCGATGCCGGCCGAGCCGTCGTCCACGAGCGACTTGACGAGCAGCGGGAACGTGAGCCGGCGCGGCCGGCGCACCTTGCGATTCGTGGGGAAGACGTGGAAGCGCGGGACGTGGATGCCGTGGTAGGTGAGGATTTTTTTGGTGAGCGCCTTGTCGTGCGTCAGCGTCAGCCCGCGCGGGTTGCAGCCCGTGTAGGGGAGCTTGCGCAGTTCGAGGTAGCTGACGACGTGCGGCGCGAACAGCGGGTAGCCGTCGAACTCTTCCAAGAGGTTGTAGGCGACGTGCGGCCGGAAGTCTTGCAGCGCGACGTCGATCCGCGCCAAGTCGTTCGAGACGCCGACGGGCTGCACCTCGTGGCCGATCCCGCGCAGCGTGAAGACCACGTCGTCCTCGGTCTTGCGCAGCTCGCGGTAGGGGTCGGATGCGGAGTCGTCGGGCCGCTCGTCGGGCGGGACGAGGGCGTGGTGGACGAGTGCGAGGACGCGCAAAGGCTTCGCGGCTTTGAACGGCGTCATAAGGGGATGCGGTGGTAGCCGGTGTAGATGCCCTTCATCGTCTGCACGGTGAGCATGATCAGCACGCGCCGCTTCGTCAGCTCGCGCGGCGGGCGCGCGCGCAGCTTCAACTCCTTGCAGCGCGCGACCAAGTGCTCGAAGACCTGATCGACGGCGTAGGCGTGGACGCCCGTCCCGTCGGCGACCGACTGGCACAGCTCGCGCTGCGCGGCGCGCAGGAACTGCGTGGCCGTCGGGTAACGCTCGTTGCCGCGCGGCGGGTGGAAGATGCGCAGGAGGTCGCGGTCGTAGACCTGCGCGGGGCGCGCGAAGAGGTACTTGCGCCGCTTGCGCTCGTAGTGCTCGCGCAGCGTCCGCTTGATCTCCGAGAGCGGCTCGACGCGGTCGCGCCGTCGGTTGGGCGGCGCTTTCCCGGCGAGGTCGGCCATCACGCGCGCGACGTACTTGAGTTTTTCGAGCGCGGGCCAGTCCTGATAGCGCCGCCGCCAGCGCGAGCCGGGCTGGAGCCAGACGGCGAAGGTCTCGGCGAAGTCTTCGGCCGGGTGCGCCTGCGCGTACCACGCGCGCAGGTGCAGCACGTAGTCGCGGCTCGCCGGGTCGGGCTTGTAGAAGTCCGGGTACTGCGCCGAAAACTTGCCGAAGCGCTCGCGCCAGCTCCGGCGGCGGTGGAGGCGGAAGGCGTTCGAGACGGCGTGGCCCGTCTCGTGGCGCATGATGCGTAGGGCCTCGCGCTCGGTCTGGCCCTCGGCCTCGAACATCATCCTGCGTTCGAGGCGCGCGAGCCGCGGGTGCGCCAGATAGAAGGGGGCGGCGAAGCCGGGCACGCCGTCGGGCGAGAACCATTCTTCCGAGAGCCAGACGTGCGGGCGGAAGCGCAGGCCGCGCAGCTCCAGCTCGTAGCTGATGCGCTCGACGCGGCCGGAGAGCGGCGTCCCGTCGATCCTCAGGGGCAGGTCGCACAGACGCACGTCGAGCAGCTCGTCGTCCGGCATCTCGTGCCACGACGTCTTGAAGGCTTTGGCGGGCGCGACCATTCTGCGGCCGAACTTAACCACGGCCGGCGGGGAAGGTCAACCGAAGGCGGGCGGCGGCGGCGGCGGCACCAGCAACGAGTCGCTGACGGGCAGCGTCTTGACGATCAGGATCGAGAGCCCGGCCCCGACGACCGCGCCGGCGAGCGCGAACAGGTAAATGAAGACTTCGGGCGAGTCGGTCAGCGCCACGGCGATGCCGCCCACGACGCCGCCGCCCAGCTCGCAGCCGAACCAGAGCAGCACGGTCATCAACTGGAACCAGCCGGCCTTGCGGCCCTTCTGGCGCGCGATGCCGCCGACGCAGCGCGTCAGGTACAAGAGGGCGATGAGTTCAAGCATGGGGATTTTCCTCTTTCGCGGTTGCGGTGTGAGGGAGTTTCTGTGCCCGGCGCGGGGCGCGGCCGGACGGTTGGCAGGAAGAATGTTAACGAATCCGGCCGGCGGCTGTCACTAAAAAAAGCTGTTAGCTGTTAGCCATTAGCCATTAGCTAAAACATAGAGCGAAAGGCGGGAGGCAGCCTGATCGCTGCCTCCCGCCTTCTTTCTTTTGCCGAAAGCTAAGGGCTAACGGCTAACGGCTAAGAGCTAAGAGCTAAACAAACGCGAAGTCGAACTGCTCCTGATGGACGTGCTCGTCGCTGGTCACGTCGATGGGGCCGAGGTAGTCCTCGATCTCGGCCATCACGTCGGCCTCGGACGAGCGGAGCGCCTGCGAGACCGCCGGGTTCACGCGCAGCGTCGCCTGCTTGATCTCCTCGTCCAAGCCGCGCGAGAGCCGGCGCGCCTCTTCGAGGATTTCGTAGCAGATGGTCTGCGGGGATTTGACGAGGCCCGCGCCGGTGCAGTACGGGCAGGGCGAGCAGAGCGTGCGTTCGAGCGACTGCTTGACGCGCTTGCGCGTCATGATGACGAGGCCGAAGTCGTTGAAGGAGAGCACCTTCGTCGGCGACTTGTCCTGCCTGAGCGCGTCCTGCAAGGCCGACATCACGCGGGCGCGGTTGCGCCTGTCCTCCATGTCGATCAGGTCGAGGACGAGGATGCCGCCGAGGTCGCGCAAGCGTATCTGCCGCGCGATCTCGTCCACGGCTTCGAGGTTCGTCTTCGTGATCGTGTCTTCGAGGCGGCTCCCGCCGCGGCCGACGAACTTGCCGGTGTTCACGTCGATGGAGACGAGCGCCTCGGTCTGGTTGATGACGAGGTAGCCGCCCGAGCGCAGCCAGACGCGCGGCTTGATCGCCTTGTCGATCTCGGGCTGCACGCCGAAGGCTTCGAGGATCGGCTCCTCCCGCGTGTAGAGCTTGACGCGGTTGACGAGCCGCGGCTGGATGCGGTTCACGAACTCGACGATCTCCTGATACTCCTCCTCCGTGTCGCACCGGATCGCGGTGAACTCCTCCGACAGTTGATCGCGCAGGATGCGCTGCACGAGATCGAGATCGGCGTGGACGATTGATCCGCCCTTCGCGCGCTCGGCCTGCTTGCGGATGTCGCGCCAAGTGCGCACCAAGTAGCGCGCGTCGTCCCTCAAGTTCTGTTCCGTGATGCCGACGCCCGCCGTGCGGACGATGAAGCCGCCCGACGGCACGTCCTCGGTCTCGCGGATGTCTTTGATCAGCTTGCGCAGGCGCTGCCGCTCGGAGTCCGACTCGATCTTGCGCGAGACGCCGACGTGCTCGATGGTCGGCATGTAGACGAGGTAGCGGCCCGGCAGCGCGATGTGCGAGGTGATGCGCGCGCCCTTCGTGCCGAGCGGCTCTTTGGCGATCTGGACGAGGATTTCCTGACCCTCGCGCAGCAGGTCTGTAATCGTCGGCGCGCCCCGGCGTCCGCCGCGGCTGTCGCGCCCGTCACGACCTTGTGCCTCGCGGCCCTGCTGCTCGCGGCCCTGCTGCTCGCGGCCCTGACCTTCGCGGCCGTCACGTCC
>DATCVD010000733.1:0-2714 GCA_036567125.1 Pyrinomonadaceae bacterium
GTCGTCGCTCCCGACGAGCCGCGACGAGGTCAGGTTCACGTCCTTGAGCGCGGCGAAGACGGCCGCGCCCTTGATGCAGACGAGCGTGCCGCCGCGCTGCACCCACGCGCGCAGGGCGTCGATGCCGGGGCGGCCGAGCGAGCCGAAGTAGCCGCCGGCCGAGCCGTCCGGCAGGATGATGACGTTGTACTGATCGAGGTTCGCGCGGCGCAGGTTGGCGAGCGACATCGGCGTGAACTCGACGCCGTAGCGGTCGAGCGTCCACCAGAGCCAGCCGTAAGAGGTCTGGCTGACCGGCTCGTCGGCGACGACGATGATGCGCGGCCGGCGGATCGAGACGACGTTCTCCGAGCCGACGACCGTGTCGCCCGTCTCGGCGAAGCCGCTGCTGATGCCGAACACGTCGACGCCCGTCTCGCGCGCGAGCGCGGCGATCCTTTCGTGCAGCGCGTCGGGGTTGCGCGACAGCCGCGCGACGACCGTGCCGCGCGGCCACGTCCGCCCGCCCGCCGTGAGCGGCCGCGTGGCAACCGCCAGCTTGAAGTTCTCCCCGAGCAGGCGGTAGACGAGCGAGGCCGCGCCGTTGCGCTCGTAGGGGATGACGTAGGCGACGGACGCGCGGCCGTGCACCGCGCCCGCGAGGCCCGCGACGCGCGGCAGCAGTCGGTTCGTCAGATCGGTTTCGCCCGCGCCCTCGCGTTGCAGCGGGGCGGTCGCCAACTGACCGGCGTCCTCCGTCCAGTAAGCCTCGACGCCGAAGGTGAGCGGCAGCGCCCACGAGGTCACGTCGTAGAACTGGTAGCCCTCCTTCTCCGCGCCCGCGCCGCGCCGCTCGTTGCGCGCGAAGCGGGCGAGTTGTTCGCGCACGAACTCGCGATCAAGCTCCGTGTCCGGTTCGAGCAGCGCCTTCGCCAGACGCTTCTGCGGCTGCGCGAGATCGACGACGTAAGAGCCGGCGGGGAACTCGCGCGCCGCGGCGGGCGCGTTCGCCGCCGTGTAGGCGTGCGCGCTCGGCGAGCGGAACGGTTCGCGCGCCACGCCGACTTCGATCCCGGCGTGCGCGAGCGCGTCCGCGATCTCGGCGGCGCGGCCCGGATCGCGGCCGGGCAGGATCACGATGCGCTTCATCCGCTCGCGCCGGCCCTCTTCGAGCGCGGTGCGCTTGAAGTCGTAGTAGTCCGCGAGGCGCGCGGCGCGGTTGCGCGAGGCGGTTTCGAGTGTGGTCAGCGACGCGACGTAGTGCTTGGCGATGGCCGAGCGGAAGGTGACGATGGTCTCGTCGTCGCGCCGCCAGCGCAGGCCCTTGAAGCCGCCGCCGTCCGTCTCGTAGGTCATCCCCGTCGCGCCGTTCAGGGCGGGCCACGAGTCCCAGAAGAACGGGCCGAAGAGGTCGAACACGTCGCGGACGTAGTAATCCCAGTTGCGCGCGTCGAACTGCGCGGCGTTGGCGCGGCCGAACTCGGAGAGCCACCGCGAGGTCTGCTGCGGCGGCAGGTTCGGGTTGACGGGGAGGGCCGCGGGCGGGAAGAAGAACTGTGCGGGCTGGCCGTGGTGATCGACCAAGACCTGCGGGTTCCATTCGAGGTAGGCGCGCTGCATGTTGCGCGTCTCCACCTGCGAGGCGATCATGTTGTCGCGGTTGAGATCGAAGCGGTAGCGGTTGAGACGGCCGTAAACCGACCACGGCTCGCGGTGCTCGGCGGCGAGCGGGTCGGGGTTCCCCGTGGCGACCGAGTTGTACCACGTCACGAAACGCTCGTGCCCGTCCGGGTTCTCGCAGACGTTGATGAGGACGACGGTGTTCCGCAGTATGTCGAGCGTCGCCGGCTCCTCCGACGCGGCGAGGTGGTAGAGCACCTGCATCATCGCCTCGAACGAGGCCGACTCGTTGCCGTGGATCGTGTAGGCGAGCCAGACGACGATGGGCGTGCCGGCGGTGATGCGCTGCGCCTCGTCAGGCCCGGTCGTGCGCGGGTCGGAGAGCTTACGGACGTTCGCCCTGATCTCGTCGATGCGCCGCAAGTTTTCGGGCGCGGTGACGGCGACGAGGTGCTGCATCCGCCGCTCGTTCGTCTCGCCGATGTCGTAGACGCGCACGCGATCCGACGCCGCGGCGGCGACGCGTTCGAGCCACCGCTCCATCGTCGCGTAGTTCGTGTGGAAGTCGCCCACGTCGAACTTGGTCAGGGCTTGCGGGCGCGGGACGGCCTCGCGGTAAGGGCCGCGCGTGTAGAAGTCGAAGCGCGGCTCGTCGCGCTGCGCGCGCACGATTGAGGCGGTGAGCAGGCAGACTGCGAGCAGGGCGAAGGTGCGGGCGCGTGCGGTCTTCATCGGGCGGAAGTTCCGTTTCTCTTGCGGGACGGGTTGTGTGTAACGGCGCGATATTACCGCGCCGCGGGCGCGTTGCTCAACTTCCACGGCCGCCCGCCCCGCGCCGCGAGCGTCCGCCCGGACGAGGCAGGAGTTGGTCTTCTGGCTAACGGGCCGGCAGACCTTCTACGTCCCGCTGATCTTCCTGCGCGCCACCGCTTCTACCGCGTCAGGCTCAGGCCCCGACGAACGAAGCGCGCGCGGCCGTGTTAAGATTTGCGCCCCGATGAGCGACGAGACCGACGACAACAGATGCCCGCGCTGCTCGTCCGCACGCCTGCGCGCGTGGGGCGAGTTGACCGACGACGAGCGCGAGGTCGTGCGCCGCCTGCCCGCCGCGGCCG
>DATCVD010000734.1:0-6123 GCA_036567125.1 Pyrinomonadaceae bacterium
GGGCGTCGCGCCTCAACTCGCGCGCCCCGAACCGAGCAGCCGTTTGATCGTCGGCACCAGCTCGCGCACGCCTTCGGGCTTCGTCAGGTACGCGTCGGCCCCCGCCCGCCGCGCCTCGCGCTCGCAGTCCCCGGCCGTGAGCATCACGACGGGCATCCCGCTCCGGTGGCGGAGCATCTGCGCGCAGCCGATCAACTCCACCCCGCCGAGGCGCGGCAGCTCGTTATCGGTGACGAGCAGGGCGTAGGGCGCGGGGCCGGCCAACTCGTCGAGCGCCGCCTTGCCGTCCGCGCGGGTGACGACGCGCCAGCCCTCGGCTTCGAGCGTGAGGCGGACGGCGCCGGCGACGAGGCGGTCGTCTTCGGCGTGCAGGATCGTGAGGGTCACGGCTTGTGCTATCCTTGCGCCCGTTCCAGTCTTTGAAAACCAATCGGCGGCACATGCGCGGCTCAATTCTCACCCTGACGGACGAGTGAATGGGCATCGCCGTTGAGTATGAAAGGTTCACACTCACGGCGACTCGACCACGCAATCACATTCTACCCGCAACAGCGGGTAGAGGCAAGCCGCGCTGCCTAATTTCTGCCGCATCAGGAGGTCGCTCCTGATGGGCAACGCGCGCCGCCGTCCGCAACGTCTCGCCGAAAAGCTGTTACAGGTGCGAACCGCGCTCGGCCTCTCTCAGTCTGAGGTGTGGAGGCTGTTAGGCGTCGAGGACGAGATTCCTTTTAAGAGGATTTCTGACTTCGAGCTAGACAAAGCCGAACCCACCTTGATGACCCTCCTGCAATACGCCCGCGTCGCGGGTGTGCCTACCGAAGTCATCATCGACGACTCGCTAGACCTCCCCGACAAACTCCCCGGCACGACCGACCACGCCGAGATCAAGCGCAAGTTCGCCGGCCGCGGCCGGCCGCGCGGGAGATGATTTCGAGCCATAAAGCCCCTCCGAGTGAAACTGCCGAATCATGAGCGGGCGTCAGTCCCGCGCGAGAAGATCATCGATTACCTGCTCTCGCCGATTCACAAAGACGGGCGGGGCAAGGCGGCGTTCTTCTCCCGCTTCGGGTTTACGCCGGAGTCGTGGCAAACTCTGGCCGGGGCGTTGCTCCGGCACGCGGCGCGGCACGAAGTTGCGAAGGCCGAGGCGACGCCCTTCGGGACGAGATACGTTGTCGAAGGCGGGTTGGAGACGCCCGACGGGAGAGCGCCTCTGGTGCGCGTCGTGTGGTTCGTCGAAACCGGTGAGGAGACGCCCCGTCTGGCGACGGCCTACCCGCTTTAGAAGGAGCCGGCGATGATGAAGGAGTTAGACCAAATCGTCCTGACGACCGACCTGCCGGAGCACGGGTTACAGGCGGGCGACATCGGCACGGTCGTCCTCGTCCACCGCGAGGGCGAGGGCTACGAAGTCGAGTTCGTCGCCCTCGACGGCGAGACGCTGGCCGTCGTCTCGCTCTTCAGCGATCAGGTGCGCCCCGTCGCGCCCCGCGAGATCGCCCGCGTCCGCTCCGTCGAGCCGCACCCGCAAGCCGCCTAGCACAAATGTAGGCGATAACAGGGAGATGAGTTGATGTCGAGAAACGTGCAGTTCGTCACCGACGCCGACGGCAACAGGGTCGCCGTCATCCTGCCGCTTGACGAGTACGAGGAGATGCTCGAAGACCTGCACCTCGGCCGCGTCGCGCGCGAGAGCAGAGGCGAGGAGCGCATCCCGTGGTAGCAGGCGCGCGCGGAGCTAAAAGCCGAGGGCCGGCTTGATGACTGAGCCTTATTCAGTCCTCCTCACGCGCCCCGCCCGCAAAGACCTCGACAGATTAGACAGGCAAATCCTCAACCGGCTCGCCCCGGAGATAGACGCGCTCGCCCTAGACCCGCGCCCCGCGGGATGCCTCAAAGTTAAAGGCGAACAGAACCTCTGGCGCATATGCGTCGGCGACTAACGCATCGGCTACGAAATCGACGACGCGGCGCGCGAAGTAACAGTCATTCGCATCGGCCACCGCCGCGAGTTCTACGACTAATCCGCGCCCGTGTTCTCCAAACGCAGGCGGAGCAACGGTTTAGACAGCGTCAGCGCCATTCCAATCAGCCCGCCAGCCCGTCCGGACAGCCCGAAACCCGCCCCAAACACCGCGAAAGACGCCCCATACACCGCAAAACCTCTCTCATACAGCGCGAAAGACGCCTCATACACCGCTAAACCCGTCTCAGACAGCGCAACACCCGCCCCATACACCGCGACAGGCGCTCCGTACACCGCAAAACTCGCCTCAGACACCGCGCGAGACGCCTCAGACGGCGCGAAACTTGGTTCAGACAGCGTAAAAGCTGCTTCAGACGGCGCGAAACTTGAGGAATACGGCGCGGAAATCGACTCAGACAGCGCGTCAACACGCCGCCGCGCCGCGCGCTACTCTCCCCGCACAGTTTTCGCCCGCGCGCCGCGGCACAAACAAACAGGGTACGCGTCCGCAACCGCGCCCTGGTCGGGCCGCTCGCGGCACAAACCCTACCTATAAATCTTCTGGTTTGAGGCCGGTGTTTTTCGCGATGCGCGCGAGCATCTTGGGGCCGATCTCGTCGCTATCGTGGAAGGCAAAAATTACGTCAGGCCAGCCGGGGCGGGAGAGTGTCTTGTGAGAGCCGGACTCGCGCTTGATGCTCCACCCGACGCGTAGCAGCGCCGCGAGGACGCGCTTTGCTTTGGCGGAGGGCCACTGGCTCATGCCGCAGCGAACGAGATGTTCACGAACTCGTGCGCCGCCTCGCCGTGCTCAAGCCTGTCTGCGAGCACGCGCAGGGCGAGGGCCTGAGCCTTGGCGACGGCCTCTTCGGACGACTGTCCGTAAGCGAGCACGCCCGGCAGCTCCAACACTTCGGCGAGCCACCGCCCGTCTTCCTCCTGCTCGCATTCAACCGTGAAAGTCATGGCCGTCACCTCGCCCCAATCCTAGCACAGCCCTCTACGGCGAACGTCTCCACCGCGTGCTATACTCCCCGCGAAATTTTCGCCCGCGCGCCAACGGGCCGACGCCGACCGCAACACCCCGGCCCGCCGCCCACGCGCAAACCTAACCGCGCCGGCCTCCCGACCGACGCCTCATGATCCGAAAAAGGTGCGGCGAGCCAAACGGCTAAACCCCATGATGAATAACCGCAAAAACCTAGCTGAGTATCTTTTCCTTGACAGGCCGCGGATCGAGCGCTATTTCCAGCAGCTATCGGAGCCCGTAAAATATGACAAGGTTCCTGTATGGAAGGTCGCACTAGGACTCGCCGGCCCGTCCGTTGAAGGAGCACAAGATAGGCCGGCGAGGGAGTTCACCTTCGAGGAGAAGCTTCAAAAGGTTCTGAGTCATATAGAATCAGAAAAGCTTCTAGCCAAGACGAGGCAACGCCGCCCCGACATTGAAGATATCAAGCCCTTTATAGTCGAAACCGTGTCGGCCCGACGGGCGAGAATAGAACGTGAGGGGACGACCTTGAACATCTGGGTGTCACTTCGGCCCGACCACCCCGGCCCAGATACTAGGCATCCGAACGGGGCGCTTTACCTCATTGAGGACTTTCGCGGAGAGGATGAATACCCCCACATATTTTCAGGCTACAGTAGCCTGTGGTTGCTGGCGGAAGAACTTGCTTGGGTAGGCGGCACGCCGCTAGTTGATCCCATCGAACAGTTGCAAAGGCAGGATGAGGCGATGCGCCACTTCGCATCCGATCCTATCGGCTCTCTCAAATCTATAGGCGCTCAGTTCGGGCCTGAGCGGCCCGTCTATTCGATCTACAGATTTAGAGCCTCTTGCATTGAAGAACAGTGTGACGAGCATTCAGTTACGACGATTGGCTATCCCTTAGTTGTTCGGGAAATTTAGGCTGGCTCAGTGTTGCCCGCCAAAAGCCGCTCTCTTACAAACCAATCAATGAGTTCTCAGAACGATACGAACGACCCGCTGGTCGGGACGGTGAAGGGGCCGGGCGAGAGGCCGCACGAGTTCCTGTTCATCACGGCGGACAACCGGCGCGCGCGCATCGGCGAGTTTGTCTATTACGAGGCCGACGACGGGGCGGAGGTGCGCCGCATCCTCGGCAACATCACCTCGCGCCGCCTCGTCCGCAACCTCCCCGACGCCTTCCTCTCCGACCCGCAGACGCCGCCCGCGGTCGTCTCCTCGCTCATCGGACTCGACGGCGAGGGCTGCGAGCTTTACGAGATCACGGTCGAGTCAATCGGCTACTTCAGCAAACGACTCGGCGACTTCGTCAACCCGCGCATCCCGGCCGACGCGGGCGCGCCAGTCCGCCTCGCGTCCTCCGAGACGCTCTCCGGCGTGCTCTCGCCCCGCAAGGTCGGCGAGCAGGGTTCGGCGCACGTCGGCAGCTTGCTCACGCGCGCGGCCGGGGAAGTGCCCGTCGTGCTCTCGGTCAAGGACGTGGTCTCCACGCACCTCGCCATCCTCGCCTCGACGGGTTCGGGCAAGTCCTACACGGCGGGCGTCATCGTCGAGGAGATGCTGATGCCGCACAACCGCGCGGCCGTCCTCATCGTCGATCCGCACGGCGAGTACGGCACGCTCACCGCGGTCGAAGCGGACGCGCGCTTCCGCGGCGCGGACGGCTACCAGCCGGAAGTTAAAATCTTCACGCCCGACCGCGTCCGCGTCCGCTTCTCCTCGCTCACCGAGGCCGACATCAAATATTTGCTGCCCGAAGGCACGTCGGAGAAGATGCTCCACTACCTTTCGCAGGCTTACCGCAAGCTCACCGCCTCGGAGCGCGGCGAGCGCGGCCTGTGGGGCTACCACGACCTGCGCGACGCGGTGACGGCCGAGAAGTACGGCGACGAGGACTCGCGCGGCGGGAGCGGCAACGCCAGCTCAATCGACGCGCTGCTCTGGCGTCTCGACAACCGCTTCGACCGCCCCGGCTCGATTTTCTCCGACACCGAGCACATCGAACTCAAAGAGCTCTTCCGGCCGGGCCGCTGCACCGTCCTCCAACTCTCGGACATCGAGCAGCACGAGCAGCAGGTCATCGTCGCCACCTTGCTCCGCCGCGTCAACAAGGCCCGCGTCGCGACCGTGCGCGGCGAGGCCGACCCTTCGACGGACAATCACCTGCCCTACCCGGTCTTCACCCTGCTCGAAGAAGCGCACCGCTTCGCGCCCGCGGGCGCGACCGTCGTCTCGACGAACATCCTCAAACAGATTCTCTCCGAGGGCCGCAAGTTCGGCGTCGGCATCGGCCTCATCACGCAGCGGCCCGGCAAGCTCGATCAGGACGTGCTCTCGCAGTGCATGACGCAGGTCATCATGCGGATCGTCAACCCCATCGATCAGGACACGGTCGCCAAGTCGGTCGAGGGCGCGGGGAGGCAGATGCTTCAGGAGTTGCCCGCGCTGACGAAGGGGCAGGCGGTGATCAGCGGCGTCGGCGTCAACACGCCCGTCATGTGCCGGGTGCGCGAGCGCCTGACGCGCCACGGCGGCGAGACCTTCGACGCCCCCGACGAGTGGGCGCGCTGGCACACCGAGGGCGAGCGCACCAAGCGCGAGCAGGACGCGGCCGTCCTCGTCAAACCCGCCGCCAAGAAGGAAGAGAAGTTCCGCGGCATCCGCCTCTAGGCCGTGACGCGGGCGTCGGCCCCGCGCTTGCGCTCCAGCGCCCGCTCGATCAACTCGTTCATCCGCACCATCTGCTCGTCCCAGTCGTACAGGCGCGCCACCGCCTGTCGCCGCTCCAGCGCGCCCGGCGCGCTCTCGGAGAGGGCCGCGCGCAGGGCGGCGACGAAGCCTTCGGGATCGCTGGCGAACCTGACGAGGTCGGGGTAACGCTCGGCGAAGCGGCGCACTTCGGGCAGCGGCGTCGCCACCACCGGCAGGCCGGCCGCCAGATACTCCTTGAGCTTGATCGGCATGATGCCCGCCGTGAAAGGGTTGATCGAATAGGGCAGGACGCCCACGTCGAACCGCACCATGTAGCGCGCCACGTCTTCGTGCGGGACGGCCCCGAGCAGCCGCACGTTCGGCCGCGCCATGAGCGGCGCGACGTCGACGAAGCGCGGCCCCGCCAGCACGAACTGCAAGTCGGGCGCTAGCTCGGCGGCGCGCGCCAGCAGCG
>DATCVD010000735.1:0-22550 GCA_036567125.1 Pyrinomonadaceae bacterium
GACTTTGAGCGTTGTCAGCGTGAAGCCCGGCGACCGCGTCACGGCCGGGCAGCCGCTCGCGACGCTGCGCGCCGGCCGGCGGTGAACCGAGAGCCGTGACCACTAAAGCGACGAAGTTCGGCGGGGCGGCGAACGTCGGCGGGGCGGCCAATATCGGCCCGCGCGAGCGGGCGAAGCGCCGCGTGATGGGCATCGTGGCGCTCGTCTGCGGCGTCGGCTTGGCCTTCCTGATGGTCGTCCTCGAAGCCCCGCGCTGGTCGCGCGCGCTCGTCTTCTTCCCCGTGTGGCTCGCGGGCTTGGGGATGTTTCAGGCGCGCGAGCGGACGTGCATCGCGCTGGCCGCGCGCGGCAGGTGCAATTTCGACGCGGGCGAAGAAGCGGTCGCGGACGCGGCGCTGGCGGCGAGGTTGCGCGAGAAGGCGAAGGGCATCAACCGCCGGGCGGTGGTCGTGGCCGCCGTCATCACGACGGTCGTGCTGCTCTTCCCCGATTCCATGTTGAAGTGAGGTGACGACGATGAATTCACGCGTGCCCCGCGGCCCCTTCTTGACGTGGCTGCTGGCCCCCGCGCTCGTAGCCGCCGCCGCTTACGGGTGGAGGGCCGGCGACTCTTCCGCGTCGGCCGCCGCCCCCGCGGCGCAGGACATTTCCCGCGTGGAGACTCGCATCAGCCTGCTCGAACAGCGTTTCCGCTCGGTCGAGCTGAGCATCAGCCGCCTCGAACAGCAGTCGAGACTGCCGACCACAACGCCCGGCGTGTCAACGCGCGGCGAAGACCTTAACCTCCTGCGCGCCGAGGTCGATGCCCTGCGCCGCCGGCTGGCGGAGGTCGAATGCGGGCTGATCCGGATCGACGAGAGGACGCTCGCGCCCGCCGCCCGCGACGACCGCCGGAGGGCAGGCGCGACGGATCCTTGCCGACTTAATTCACCGGCCCCCGTGAACCTCTCCAGCCGCCCGTAAATGGGCCGCGTTGCAAAAACAGCCCTCCGGCCATCATACCCCTCTCACGTTCTCTCAAATTTCGCGGGTGAAGGTAGAGGGCGAGACGCGTCCGGGCGACCGGCGCACGTTTCCTTTCCGACTCAGGACGGGGGGCTTATCCACGCCGAGTTGTTAGTAGGAGAGGCGAACGTGGTGTCGTGCTAGCTCCGGGCGGCCGGTTCAATAAAGTCAGGGGTGATTATTGTCGCAACACAGCCGCCTGCTATAGCTAAGTGAGGTTAATCTCCGATGCGCTTCTTTCGCGCCAGCGTCCAGCTCTGGTCGGAGTTCGTGTTCGGATCGTAGTTCGGGTCGTTCGTCGCTTGGACGTTGCCGAGCTGGTCTGTCCAGATGTGGTCGTGGTAGCCGCCGACCTTCTCGTTGTGCGGGGCGTTCGGGTTGTAGATCGACTCCTCCTCGCGGATCGTGTCCACGAAGGCTTCGTGCGCGGTGTACTCCCCGGACTGGCCGGCGGCGTTCCCCGGCGTTTGAGACGGCGGGGTGAGCGGCTGCAAGTGCCAGTCCGTTTGCAGGCGCTGTTGCTGGCGGTCGACGTAGGCTTGGTTGTTGGCCATGAACTGGCGGCTCTGCTCCCCGGCCATTCTTAGCCGCTGCCAGCCCGCGTTGATCGAGTCCCAGCCCGCCTGTATGGCGTTCTGACTGTTTTGGTTCGCCATCTGGGCGAACTGTTGAATGACTTGCCCGGCGAGCCGCTCCCACTCCGGGTTAAACCGGACGGAAGAGGCGATCTTCCAGAACGTCTCCCTCACCGCGTCGAGCCGCCCGCGCTCCGCCCTGAAGCAGAACAAGCGGGCCAAGCCCCAACTGTGCACCGCGAAGCCCGCGCCGCCGAGCGGCGGGTGCTGGAAGTGGCAGGCGTAAAACTCTTCTTCGATCTCCCGGCCCTGTTCCACGTACTCGATCTTCACCACCGCGCCCTGATGCAAATGGGGCTGTTTTATCTCCACGGCGTTGAGCGTTTGAACAAGGTCAGGCACCGGGCCGCCCCCGACGATCCGGCCCCCCTGACAGTTGCCGCGGTACTTCGGAATGATCAACTGCGCCAGCGCGTCGACGCCCGACATCGGGGGCATGTGGATCGTCCCCTGTTCGTTCTGGCCCGGCTGTGCGTAGTAGTTCGGCTCGTTCCAGATGAATATTTCGGACGGCAGGAACTCGAACACCTCGGTCGAACTCGGGTTGAAGACACGCCCGAACGTAGTGAGGGGGAAGTGTAGGTGCTGCGGATTCCAGACGACGTTGGTTTCGGCCTGCCACCCCGCCGGGTGCTGGAAGGCGTAAGCCACAACGCCTTGGTGCTGCCGGTCGACGACTTCGTGTCGGACGAACTTTTCCCGCTCGGACGAATTTACGCTCATGCCTGCTCCTTACTCTTCAGAACTTTTTGCCTGAGTTCGCCGGCCCACCGCGCCGCAAAAACGGATTGGGCCTGATCAGGTTCGCCGCGCCAATAGAACTTAAACACACATGGAAGTAAACGCCCGACGCGGATTTGTCAATACGGCACGGCGTAGCGACCGGGACGATGACGCCGACTACGGGTGAATCGTGCTACCGCATCTGGCCGAGCTGCCCGGGCGTCGGCGCGACACGCACGCGCATGATCGCGGCCAGGACTACCGGCGTTAAGCAGGCGGCCTTCACGCCGGCGGCCGGGAACTTCCCGCGCGATTCGATTTTCATGAGTCTTCTCCTTCTCGCGAGCGATTACAAAAACTAAGGCGCCCATTTTTTCGGCGTGTCGGCCCAACTCATGCGCCGGATTCTGGTCGACTTCGCGCGCCGCCGCGACAAAAAAATTTCTTCGAAGTGGTTTTATTTAGTTGCGCGCGCGGCGCGTGGTGTCGAGCGTTCGGCGCTGGGCGGATTACCAGCTTCACCTCCGACCGCATCCGGCGGGACTGACGCGCCGCCCGCGACTAGATGTTATGTCCCGCTTGCGCCGCCGGGCCGCACCCGCGCGGCAGATGTCACAACCTTCAGGCCCGGCCGCAGCCCCAAGTTGCCGCCGTTAATCATCACCCGCGCCCCCATTCAATCCGCTTGAGAGGTTAGACGGCGGGGCGTCGGGTGCATGCCGGAGTTTGCTACTTGCCTAATAACACCGTGATGTCGCCAGACCCGTTATTGGCCGTAATGATGTCGGGCTTGCCGTCGCCGTTCACGTCGCCGACGGCCACTCTGGGATTTCTTCCGGCCCGATACGGAGAGCCGGCGGCGGGTGAATAACCGCCGCGCTCGTTTCCAAACAAGACGGCCACAACGTCGCCGCCCTCAGTCCCGACGACTAGGCCCGTCCGGCCGTCCCGGTTGACGGCGGCGGTAATGAGCTTGAAAGCGCGGCGGCCGAGGTCGAAAGGCGAGTCGGGCGCGGCGGCGAATCCCCCGCGGCCGTCTCCCAGCAAGGTGGTTATGAGGTTGATGTCGTCATGGGCCGTGATCAGATCGGGCTTACCGTCGCCGCTCACGTCACCGACGGCAACGTAATACGGGCGGGCCGCGACCGCGTAGGGCGAATTCGCCGCGGGCTTGAAGCCGCCGCGGCCGTCGCCCAACAAGACGGTCACGTTGTTGCTGCCGACATTCGGGGTGGCAATGTCGGGCTTGCCGTCGCCGTTCACGTCGCCTACCGCGTGAGGGTAGGGCGCGCGCCCGACGGCGAAGGGGGAACCGGCGGCGGGCGCGAATCCGCCCCGGCCGTCGCCTAACAAGACCGACACGCTGTTGTCGTCCTGATTAGACGTGGTGAGGTCGAGGCTTCCGTCCGAGTTCACGTCGCCGAGGGCGAGTCCGTGGTTGTGCGGCTTGGCACCCCGGTGGGCGGCGAAAGGCGAGCCGGGGGCGGGGGCGAAGCTGCCGTCGCCCTTACCGATTAACACCGCCACGCCGAAGCTGTCGTGGTGCGTGAGGGCGAGGTCGGGGCGGCGGTCATTGTTCACGTCGCCGACCGCAACGAGGTGCGCCGCCACCTTGATCGGCGAGCCTGCCGCCGGCGAAAAGCCGCCGCGGCCGTCGCCCAGCAATACCGTCACCGTATCTTCGACGTTGCAGGTGACAACATCCAGCCTCCCGTCTTGGTTCAGGTCGCCCACGGCGATTTCGTTGGGGCGGCCGCCGATGCCGAGGGGGAAGCCCGGGGCCGGCGCGAAAAGTGGGGGCCGGGACTGGGCGTTACGTGCCGGCTGCGCCTGACAGCTGAGGGCGAGAACCGCCGCCGCCCACGCCACCGAAGCGGTAATAAGTTTATTCATAAACGACCTGTCTGAAGATGATCCAGCGCCGCCGCGACGGCACCCGGACGTTTGACGGCGATGTCGGGTGCGAGCCCCTTCTCCGGCGACTCGCGCCCGGAGCCGCGTGCGCCTCCTTACACTCACACGCGGGGGAGCCGAGACTCGATGTTGCTCCGCCGACGGCCTAACCGTTTGTTAAGCGCGCCGGATTCACAATCGAGTAAACATGGTCGGGGTGATCGTAGCCTTCGAGCATCAACTCGCGCTCGTAGCTCATCCCGGCCTTCTCCGCCACCCGGATCGAAGCCACGTTCTGCGGGTCGATCAGGGCGATCAGGCGCGGCAGGCACAAGACGCCGAAGCTATAATCCCGCACCGCCATTACGGCCTCCGTCGCGTAGCCCCGACCCCACGAGGGGCGGGCAAGGCGGTAGCCGATCTCGATTTCGGGCCGCCCGGCGATGGCGGGGAAGTAAAACAGGCCGCAGTATCCGAGCGCCGCACGACTGCTTTTTTCGACGACGGCCCAGGGGCCGAACCCCAACTTCTGATAGTAGTCTTCCAAACAACCGCGCAACCAATCGCGCACCCACTGTTGCGTTCTGACGCCCGGCCCGAAACGCATGACTTCCCCGTCACCGAAAACGCGATCCATGGCTTCGCCGTCGAGGACGTGAAAGTGGCGAAGGATGAGCCGTTCAGTTTCTACAATAATCATGCCGTGTCACGCCGTGAAGTTGACGAAGCCGGCCCCCGGCGGAACTCACCTGCCACCCGCCAATGGCATTCAAGCTATGCCGCAAGGAAGCGCCGTGTGAGACGGGCTACCGAACGGTCGGGCGGAAAGACCTGTTAGACCGCGCCTTATATTTGAAGGCGGACATCGGCGCTCAGGTTACCTGAGCAGCCCGGAAAGCCAGTGCATGATGTTGAGTGCCAGTTGCCGGTTATCGAAACCCGGCACGTTCATCCCGTACGGGTACGCACGGGCCGCACAGGGCCGAGGCGGTTAGCAGCAGAACCGCAAACACGTTTTTCATCCGATCACCTTTCGCCCCGAAATTGTTTGACCTCTCTTGATGCGGAGCGGCCTAACGCCCGGCATCACTCGCCCGCACACAACAGCGAGTGCCGAAGCCGGTCGGGTTCGAGGGACTCGCGGCCGTCGCCGCCAGCCTCGCCCGGCGCGGCGGCTGGCGTGGGGTGAGTGGAAGCTATCAAATTCACGGGCTTGGAAAACTTGTCCCGGCCCCTACCTCGACCCGCGCACGACTTCCGCGAGCACGATGGCGGCGAAGAAACTGGCGGCCACGATTAGCCCGCCGAGGGCCGCGGAGCAGAGGACGGCCGTCGCCGCGGCCCCCGCCCGCCCGAACGACCTCCTCTCGACCAGCCACCCCGCCGCGAAGGCGCTCGCGAGGCCCAGCCCCAGCGCGCTGGTGAGTCCGAGGGCGGCGTAGAGGTAGAGGCCCGGCTCCGCGTCCCGCCCGCTGTACCCGTTCATGCCGAGCAGCAGGAGTAGGCCGCCGGCCGCGGCGACGGCCAGCTGGATCACGGCGGTCAGGATGAAGGCGATTATTCTCATATCGGTCTCAAACTCGGCGCGTCACCGAAAGCCGTCTGCGGCCGCGCCGGTGGCTTGGCGTTGAACTGCCTCCCCCATTTATAACCCGACGGCAACGCGAGTGTAACCGCCCCCCAACATTCCCTCACGGCATTCGGGCTTACCTTACACGCACCGCGAAGTAGTTAAAGTCCGTGGCTACTTCTTCCCTTCGATTATTCTCCCCGAAGGGGGTGGCCCGCGAATGCTTCCACCTACTTCCCTGCGCGAGTCCCGGTGCGGCAGTCGAGTGCAGGCGTTTTTGGGCAGTCCTAGACGAAAGGCAGGCCCGAAATGTTCCCCTCTATTCCCCTCGGCCGCCGTGTCCCTGCTGACGGGCGGCGTGCGATCCGATCCATCCTCGCCGCGGCCGCCTCTTTAGGCCGCGAAGAGCGGCCGGAACTCTACCGACACGTCCAGCCGCACGGGCAGGCGACCGCGCGTCTGGCCCGCTCATTCGCCGCCGCCCTCGGCTGCTTCGGCGCGGGCGCTGCGCCGCTCGACGAGTTGGAACTCGGCGCGCACCTGCACGACTTCGGCAAGTACCTCATCGCGCCGTCGCTCCTCCTCAAGCCCGGCCCGCTCACCGCGGAGGAGCGGGCGGCGATCTCCTTACACCCGATCTACGGGGCGCGACTGCTGGCGGGCCTGCCCGGCGTCAATGACGCGATCCTCCGCGTCGTGCTCCACCACCACGAGCGCTGGGACGGGGCCGGCTACCCCGAAGGGTTACAAGGGGTGCGAATCCCGCTGGCCGCGCGGCTCGTCTCGGTGGTGGACGTTTACACGTCGCTGCGGGCGCGCAGGTCGTACAAGCCGTCGCTGACGAAGCGGGAGGCGGCCGCCGAGATGCGGCGGATGGCCGGGCGGGAATTAGACCCCAACCTGACGTGGGACTTCCTGAAGTTCGTCGCGGGTGATCAATGACGGCGGCATCTACTCGCCTCCGGCAGACCGGGAAAGACCGGCATCCCCGTGAAGCTCTCTCGGCCCGGATCGATTATCTCAGGCACGACGATGACCTTCCCGATTCTGATCGGCCGAACGGGCAGATTACCACGACTGTTGCGAGAAAGAAGCAAGCCGGCGGCCGGGACAACCGGCGCGCATGCGAGCCGCCGATAGACTCTGGCCCCCGTCGAAAGACTTCTCGCTTTCATCCCACCTCAAGGACGACGTTCCCCGTCACGCGCCCGTGTTCGACTAGGTCATGCGCCTCCGCGATCCGCTCAAGCGGCAGCCGCGCGCCGATGTTGTGCGTCAAGGCGTTCGCTTCGAGCAGGCGGGTCAGGTCGGCGACGGCACGGGCGCGATCCTCCGGCGTCAGGTTGTAGACGATGAAGAAGCGCAGGCGCACGTTCTTGAGGATGGCCGGCGCGAAGGGGACGGGAATCTCCGGCGCGCCGCTGCCGTAGACGACGACCTCACCCTCGTGTCGCAGTGCCCGTAGGTCGGCCCCCACGTTCGCGGCGAAATCGACTTCGATGATGCGGTCGATCCCGCCCCCGCCGGTGGCTTCCCGGCACCTCGCCGCGATGTCCTCCTCCCTGTAGTTGACGACGAGGTCGGCCCCGGCCGCCCGCGCGAGTTCGGCCTTCGCCGCGGAGCTGACCGTCGCGATGACCTGACGCGCGCCCTTGAGTTTCGCCAACTGCACGGCGTAGTGGCCGACGGCCCCCGCGCCGCCCGCCACCAGAACGCTTTTACCTTCGACGCCCCCGTCCACCGTGACGGCGTGGTAGGCGGTGAGCGCCGGTATCCCCAAGCAGGCGGCGGCGGTCAGTTCGACGCCGTCGGGGAGCGCGACCGCCTGTTCGGCCGGCAGGGCGACGTACTCGGCGGCCGTCCCGTCGGCGCGCCCCCACGCCGCGTTCCACACCCAGACCCGCTCGCCCACGCGCGCCGGATCCACGCCCTCGCCGACGCGGTCTACGCGGCCGCTGCCGTCGCTGTGGGGCACGACGCGCGGGAACGGCAACTCTTTCGTGCGGAGGCCGGCGCGCGACTTAACGTCCGACGGGTTGACGCCCGACCACGCCACGCGGACGCGAACCTCGCCGGGGCCGGGCTCGGGCGTCGGCAACTCGCCGAGGGTCAACACCTCTCGGGCCGGCCCGGTTCGCTCGTAGAAGGATGCGCGCATAGAGACCTCACCTCAGGATTTCAACCGACACAAATCGTCCGAGAGCTGTAGCACAAACAGAGTGCCGGAAGGCACGCCACACGCCCGGAAAAGAGAGTTGCCCCTTCAGCGGACGCCCTGACAGGCATCCAGAACGAGGCCGCGCAACCAGCGGTGCGCCGGGTCGGCGTCCAGCCGCGGGTGCCAGAGCAACGAAAGCGTGATCTCCGGCGTGGGGAAGGGGAGGGGGAAACTATGCATCCCGGCGCGTAATCGTCCGGTGTGCCGTTCGGGGACACTGGCGATCAGAGCGGAGGCGCGGGCTAAAGCCAGCGCGGTCGAAAAGCCGCCGACAATCGTGGCGATCTCCCGCCCCAGCCCGAACTCTTTCAACGCTTCGTCAATCGGCCCCTGTTCGAGGCCCCGCCGCGAGACGAGGATGTGCCTGCCGGATGCGTAGCGACGCGTAGTGACTTTACCCCTGCTCAGCGGGTGGCCCGTTCGCACGACGCCGACGAAACGGTCCCGGAACAACGCCTGTGTACGCACCTCCGGGCTAGTCGCGTTCCCCACGACGCCGGTCTCCAGATCGACGGCCCCGTCGCGCAGAGGCGTGCTCTCTTTGTCCGGCTTCTGCACGAAGCAGAGCCGCACGCCGGGAGCCTCTCGGCCTGCGCGGGCGATGAGAGCCGGCCCGAAGTTCTCGACGAAGCCCTCGCCGGTGCGCAGCGTGAAGGTTCGGGCGAGCTGTTTGAGGTCGGGCGTCTCGGCGGGGCGCAGCACCGCCTCAACGTCCTGCACGAGCCGACCGACCCTTTCGCGGAGTTCGAGCGCGCGGGGCGTCGGGACGAGGCCGCGCCCCGCCCTGACCAACAACGGGTCGCCAGTCGTCTCGCGCAATCGCGCCAGCGCGCGGCTCATCGCCGAGGGGCTGAGCCGCAGCCGCCGGGCCGCGCGCGCGACACTCCCTTCCGCGAGCACCGCGTCGAGGGTGACGAGTAAATTGAAATCCGGGGCCGACATGAATTGATTTTAGCTCAGTCTGTTCCTGAGGTGGCGTCAAACGCACGAATAAAGTGCAAACGGTGCGTCTTCCGCCACACCAACCAACGGGCCATAATGGAATTCATGTTGAAGACGATCACCGAAGAACAAGATGAGGCAGTGGCCGGAAGCGTAAAACTAGCACCCCGGGTTCGCTGGGCGCTGGCCGGCCTTTCGCTGTCCGTGCTGCTGCCATCGCTCGGCACCAGCATCGCCAACGTCGGCCTGCCGACGCTTCAGCGGGAGTTCGACGCCTCCTTCCAGCAAGTCCAGTGGGTAGTCCTCGCCTACCTACTCGCCGTCACCACCCTCGTCGTCAGCGTCGGACGGCTCGGCGACATCACCGGCCGCCGGCGGCTGTTACTGGCCGGGATCGGTCTGTTCACGGTGGCCTCGCTCCTGTGCGGCGTCGCCCCCGCGCTCTGGCTGCTGATCGCCGCCCGCGCGGCGCAGGGCCTCGGGGCGGCCGTCATGATGGCCCTCGCCATGGCGTTCGTCGGCGAGACGGTACCGAAGGAGAAGACCGGCAGCGCCATGGGGCTACTCGGCACGATGTCCGCCGTCGGAACCGCGCTCGGCCCTTCGCTCGGCGGCGTGTTGATCGCCGGACTCGGTTGGCCGGCCATCTTCTTCGTCAACGTGCCGCTGGGTACTTTGGCCTTTCTTCTCGCGCGTCGCCACCTGCCCGCCGATCAACGGGAGGCGAAGACTGACGGGGCCGGCTTCGACCGTGTGGGCACGCTGCTGCTGGCCGTGTCGCTCGCGGCTTACGCGCTCGCCATGACGGCGGGGCGCGGCCGGTTAGGGCTGCTCAACGCGGCGCTGCTGCTCACGGCCGTCTTCGGCGTCGGCCTCTTCGCGCGCGCCGAGGCGAAAGCCGCGTCACCTTTGATCCGGTTGGCGATGTTCCGCAATCCAGTACTGAGCGCGGGCTTCCTTATGAGCACACTGGTCACGACCGTGGTGATGGCGACGCTGGTGGTCGGGCCGTTCTACCTCTCCGGCGCGCTCGCGCTCGACGCGGCCCGCGTCGGACTCGTCATGTCGTCCGGCCCCGTCGTCGCCGCACTGACGGGCGTGCCGGCCGGCCGCATCGTGGATCGGTTTAGCGCCGGGCGTATGACCGTCATCGGGCTCGTCGGGATGGCTGCCGGCTCCTCCATCCTGCCGATGATGCCGACGAGGTTCGGCGTCCCCGGTTACGTCGCCCCGCTCGTCGTCATCACCGCCGGCTACGCGCTGTTTCAGGCGGCCAACAACACCGCCGTCATGACGGATATTCGACCGGATCAGCGGGGCGTCGTATCCGGCATGCTCAACCTGTCGCGCAACCTCGGTCTCATCACCGGCGCGTCCGTCATGGGCGCGGTGTTCGCGCTCGCATCGGCGACGACCGACATTACGACTGCGCCCCCCGGGGCCGTCGCCGCCGGCATGCGGATCACGTTCGCGGCCGCGTCGCTTCTGATCGCCGTCGCGCTCGCCATCGCGGTCGGAAGCCGTGCCCTCTCGCGGCGCGCCGCTCATCCAAGCCGTGAGCAGGAGAGTGCCGTCAACTTCTTAGGGTACGATAATGATGAACGCCGGAGTCTCACATAGAACACCGGCCGACGCTCCCCGTGGAGTGACCGCACGCTTGAGCACGGACGGACTGTAGGCCGCGAAGGCGTCGGAGTCGGCTAGTAGCTCAGACCGGCCGTAGGGGTCGGGTGATGCGCTTCGGGGGAGTTGGGGGCCGGCGGCCGAAGGAAGAGCTTCCGCCCGCCGGCGTCGGAGAAGTTTTCCCTCGACGCGACCCTTTCATAGAACACCACCCCCCTACCGGGAACCTGCATAGTTATTGATAACACCGGCCCAGATGCAACTGCTTGGCATCCCCTCACCGCGGTTCGGCATCTAATGAATCCCCTACCGCAGTTCGACACCCAACTACGATTGTGCGGCAAAGTGGAACGCGAGTTATCGAGGCTCGCATGAGCATGCTTCGCCTTCGTTCGCCACCTTACCCTTTCACCTTGGTGACAACCACACACTCATAAGGAGAGCCCGTTTGAAGCGAAGAACCCACTTTCCCTTGCGCCAGACCTCCCTCGTGCTGATATTTGCGATGCTTATATTAGCCCTCGCCCTCCCCGCCGATTTGACCAGCGTGACGGCACAGTCCGACAAAAGAGAAAAGGCTGACAAAAAGCCGAAGCAGTTCGGTTATCGCCCCGAATCAGTCTCCCTCCACGCACCCGGAAAGATTGATCCGCTGACCGGCCCCCGGAACGGTAAACCCCTCGACATCGCGCTCGGTTTTATCAACCAGAGCCGAGGGAAGTTGGGGCTGTCCGAAACCGACGTGCTCGATTTGAAGGTGACCGATCAGTACACGGATCGCCACAACGGCGTCACCCACATTTATCTCCGGCAACAGATTGACGGCATCGAAGTCGTCGGCGCCGAGATGAGCACGAACGTGGCGAGAGACGGAAAGGTGATCAACCTCAACAGCAGCTTCATTAAAGAGTTGCGCGCCGCCGCCAAAGGCAGGAGCGCCTCCCTGTCGCCGGTTCAGGCCGTGGAGGCCGTCGTGCGCCACTTGGGGCTGACGCTCACCGAACCGCTCGAAACGCTCGAAGCGCTGGCCGGGCCTGAGCGCGAGACGACTTTCAGCAAGGGCGGGGTGTCCAGTGAGACGATCCGCGTCAAGCTCGTTTTTCAGCCCGTGACCGGGAACGACGTGCGGCTGGCTTGGAGCGTCGAGCTGAGCGAAGTCAGCGGGCGGCACTGGTGGAACATCAGCGTCGACGCCGCGACGGGCGAGATTCTCGCCGGGTACGACTACGTCGATCACGACAACTGGGGACGCGATTTCGCCCCCGACGCGGCGCGGAACAAGAATTTCGCCGCGCGCACCACGAAGACAGCGCCCCGCGCGTCGCTGGCCGCCGCCCGGTTGGCGACCGTGACGGACGGTTCGTCCTACAACGTTTACGCCCTCCCCTTCGAGAGCCCGAACGACGGCGCGAGCACGCTGGCGTGGAACCCGGCGGACGCGCTCGCGTCGCCTTTCGGTTGGCACGACACGAACGGCGCGGCCGGGGCCGAGTTCACCAGAACGCGCGGCAACAACGTCCACGCTTACACCGATACCGACGCGAACAACGCCGCCGACACGGGCAGCGACCCGGACGGCGGGCCGAATCTTCAGTTCAACTACCAGTTCGATCCGACCAAGGGGCCGGAACTCAACCGCCCGCCGGCGGTCGTCAATCTCTTCTACTGGAACAACATCGTCCACGACGTGTTCTACCAGTACGGGTTCAACGAGGCGGCGGGTAACTTTCAGGTGAACAACTACGGCCGGGGCGGCGCGGGCAACGACTACGTACAGGCCGAGGCGCAGGACGGGAGGGACACCAACAACGCCGATTTCGGCACGCCGCCGGACACGGGGAGCACCACTGGCTCGTCCCGCCCCCGCATGCAGATGTACGTCTGGACGAACCCCAACCCGAACGCGGTCGTCGTCAACAACACCGCCGCCGCGGGCATCTACACGGCGATGGGCGCGGAATCCGGCCCGACGTTCACGGCCACGGGTGTCACGGGAGATGTCGTCCTCGGCCTCGACCCGTCAGACGCGGCCGGGTCTTCGACGACCGACGGTTGCAGCCCTCTCACCAACGCCTCCGCCGTCGCCGGCAGGATCGCGCTCATGGATCGCGGCTCCTGTAGTTTTGTCATTAAAATAAAAAATGCACAGAACGCGGGCGCCGTCGCGGTCATCGTGGGCAACAACGTGCCGGGCGACCCGGTCGCCATGGGCGGGGCGGACAGCACCATCAACATCACGTCGGCGATGGTCAGCCTCGACGCCGCCAACCTGTATAAAGCGAACCTGCCCCTCAACGCTTCGGTGAAGATCAACCCTAGCCCGCCGCCCAGCCGCGACAGCGACTTCGACGCGGGCGTCATCGCGCACGAATACGGCCACGGCATCAGCAACCGTCTGACCGGCGGCCGCCTGACCACCACTTGCCTCGGCAATCAGGAGCAGATGGGCGAAGGGTGGAGCGACTTCGTCGGCCTCGTCCTGACCACCGACCCGCTCGACGCGCCCAACACCTCGCGCGGGATCGGCACCTACGTCAACTTCCAGTCCGCGTCCGGCAACGGCATCCGCCCGACGCCTTACACGACCGACACGGCCGTCAACCCTTCGACCTACAACACGATCAAGACGGCGGCCGTGCCGCACGGCGTCGGCTACGTCTGGGCGACGATGCTGTGGGAGATGTACTGGAACCTCGTCAACGAGCACGGCTACAACCCGAACGTGTACGAGCCGTGGAACACGGGCGGCAACAACCTCGCCATCCAACTGGTGACGGACGGCATGAAGCTGCAACCGTGCAGCCCCGGCTTCGTCAACGGGCGCGACGCCATCCTGCAGGCCGACATGAACCTGACGGGCGGTGCCAACCAGTGCCTCATCTGGCAGGCGTTCGCCAAGCGCGGCCTCGGCGTCGGCGCGACGCAGGGCAGCAACACGAGCGTGACGGACGGCGTGGAGGCTTTCAACATTCCGGCGTCGTGCGAGGCGGTGACGACTATTACCAGTCTCACGGTCAATTCCGCGAGCGGGACACAGGGCGGGACGGTCAACCTCTCGGCGAAGTTGACCGACAACTCGAACGGCAACGGGATCGGCGGCAAGACGGTGAGCTTCACCCTGAACGGCGCGAGCGCGGGCAGCGCCGTCACCGACGCCAACGGCGTCGCGTCGCTCTCCAACGCCAGCCTCGGCGGCATCGCCCCCGGAACCTATCCGAGCGGCGTCGGCGCGAGCTTCGCCGTCGGCGGCGGCTTCGGAGGCAGTAGCGCCACCAACACGCTGACGGTTATTGCGGCCCCGCTACCCACCGCCCCCAGCGGCCTGACGGTGACGGTGCCTTCCCAGAACGGGCGGCTCAATCTTAGTTGGACGGACAATTCAACTAACGAGAGCGGCTTTAAGATCGAGCGTTGCACGGGCGCGAACTGCACCAACTTCGCGCTGATAGGAACGGCCGGCGCCAACGTTACCTCCGTCAGCAACTCCAACCTCGCACGCCGTACGACCTACGGCTATCGCGTCTCCGCCTACAACGCTGCGGGTGACTCCGCTTACTCCAACGTGTCTTACGCGACGACGAGATAAACCGGTCGCGGCAGCCTCGCGCTGCCCGCGCATCCCACACCGAAACGGCGGGCCGCTATAAATGCGGCCCGCCGTTTCGCTTACCTTAGGTGCGGTCGCGCTTGGCGCTAAGCATGAACTCGACGGTATCGCCCGCCGAGTCAACCCTTCGCTAGTCGGTAGCTTCTCGCCTCAAAGTATTTCTCGCAACGCTGTCGGCCGGCGGGTCACTTCACACGCGCCGCGGACACCGCCGCCCCGCCGACAGTGATCTCTACACTCTCGGGCTGCGCGGCGGTGCCGACTTGGAAGGCGAGCGTCGCGGCGCGCGAGAGCGCGAAATTCCACGTCGAGAACTTGTCAGGCCCCGTCGGCGCAAGTCGGTAGGAGCGCGGTAGCGTCGCCGTCGGCGCGTTGCCGATGAATATCTTGCCGTCCCGGTCGACGAGGCCGCGGACGGGGCGCGCGGCGCGGTCGAAGTAGATCACCGCGAAGATCGTGAGCGCGCCGTCGCGCGCGGTCGCGCCGACCGCCTCGACCCCGCGGTACTCGCCCGACTGCTTCCTCATCTCGCCGAACCACTCCTTCCAGAACGCCACCTCGCCCTTCGGGTCGTAGCGCGCGTGGAGTGATTCGAGCATCGGGCCCGGCTCGTCCTTGGCCAAGCCGTCGATGATCCGCGTCAGGCGCGTCTTCGCCTCGTCCACTCCCGCGGCGGCGAGCGGGGCGATGGGCGTCAGCAGTGAGCCGGCCCCGACGGAGGCGGGCCGGACGGCGAGGCGTCCCGCTTCGAGCGCGACTTCGATCTCGGCTCCCGACTGAGTTTTGTACCTGCCCGCGTAGCGCCCGAGGTCGGGCGGCGCGGGCGTGGCCGCGGGCGGAAGCGGCTGCTCCGTGCCGAGCGCGACGTTGACCGCCGCGTTGCGCGCGAACGCCGCCGGGGTTGACGTGGCCCCCGTCCCGACTATGACGACGAGTCCCTCGTCCGCGTAGTGGTGGAAGTCCGCGTAGAAGACTCCGTTGCCGCCGCTGTGAGAGACGAGTCGGGTCTTGCGCGGCGTGGCGCTGACGCCCCAGCCGTAGCCGTAGTGCGACGATCCCGTCTCGTCCGTCGCGACGTGCGGGTGAAAGAGCTTCCGCTTAGAAGCCTCGCTGAGAATCTTGTTCCCGGCGAGCGCGCGGTGCCAGCGGTAGAGATCACCGACCGTCGAGAGTAGGCCGCCGTTCGCGCGCAGGTTCCACCACGGCCCGTCTTCGGCCCACGCCTTTTCGAGCGGCGTGCCCCAGCGCGCGCCGTCGGCACGATAACCGACGGCCAACTCCCCCGGCTTCCAAGCGGCGAGCCGGTAGCCCGTCTTCTTCAGCCCGGCCGGGTCGAACAGGTGCGCGCGCAGGAACTTCTCGTAAGGCAGGCCGGACAGGAGTTCTACGACGACGCCGAGGAGCGAGTAGCCGGAGTTCGAGTAGCGATACCTCGTGCCCGGCGCCCACATGAGCTTGGAGCCGAGGGCCGCGCGCACCACGCCGTCGCGCGTCATGACCTCGTAGTCGCCGCCGAACACGTCTTCGAGTCCGGCGGTGTGGGTGAGCAGGTGGTGCAGGGTGACGGCGGCCTTGTCCTCCGGCACGCCGGGCAGGTGCTTGGAGAGCGGGTCGGTGACTTTAAGCTTGCCCTGCTCCTCAAGTTTCAGGACGGCGGCGGCCGTGAACTGCTTCGTGATCGAGCCGATGTCGAAGACGGTCTCGGCGGTGTAGGGAATCTTCTTCTCGCGATCCGCGTAGCCGTAGCCCCTCTCCAGAATGATCTCGCCGTCTTTCGCGACGAGGAACGTGCCCGCCGCGTCGAAGGGCACGGCGCGCGTCAGGTAAGTGTCCGCGAGCCTGCCGCGCTCGCGCGCGGTCGCGTCGCCGCGGGTCGTTGCGCCCCGCGCGCGGACGCCGCGAACAACCGGCGCGCCGTTTAGTCCTTCGCCGCGGCCAGAGCGGGCGGCGAGCGCGTTTGCGAAGTTGAAGGGTAGGAGGGAGAGATTAAGGAGGAGAAGCAGACGGCTCGGCATTAGACACCTCACTCCGGCGCGGGCGCAGCGAATTTCACCGTGGCACTTGGTGTCGCAGACGCCGCGCGGGTCGTAAGGCAAGGTGCCTCCTGCCCGTGACGTATTTTGAAGGCGCGCCCTGAGGCCGAAGGCCCGGCCCCTCAGGCGTGAGCACGATGCTAACCAACTCCACGCGCGTCGTCAATCACCCCGCAGCGGACGCACCCGCATCGGGGGAGTCGAAGCTGTGCGGATGATGCGGGAGGGGCGGGTGAAGAGACCGGGCGGCAGGGACGCGGCAGGTCAGGCGAAATTCCGCGCAAGCTTGTTCGGCGCAGCGGCATAGGCGTGTTGCCCTTCACGACCTTCCCTG
Source organism: Pyrinomonadaceae bacterium (assembly GCA_036567125.1). GTDB lineage: Bacteria > Acidobacteriota > Blastocatellia > Pyrinomonadales > Pyrinomonadaceae > JAIVGV01. The sequence continues at coordinate 16,584 of DATCVD010000735.1, forward strand.
CCACAATCCTATATCTGCAACGGAACCGCCGAGGGAGCATGCGGGAGAGAGTGACCAGCGGCGAAACGCCGCCGCGCCAGCCCGTGCCTGATGCCGGCCGTCACGACGCCGCTTGGCTTTCGACGGCCATATCGGCACTGGCCCTTGCCGCGGCCGCGGCCCTCTCCGTCGCCTCCTTCCAACCCCGGTCGGCACGGCCGGCTGACGCCGAGGTTCGCGAATTTTCCGCCTCGCGCGCGATGGCTCACGTGGAGGCAATCGCCCGAGAGCCTCGGCCCGCGGGGTCACAGGCACACCGGCGGGCGAGAGAGTACATCCTCTCCGTCCTTCGCGATCTCGGCGTCGAGACCGAAGTTCAGTCCGGGGCGGCGAACAGCACCCGCTACGGGCTTCCCTTCGACTCGGCGACGGTTCACAACGTCGTCGCGCGGGTGCGCGGTACGACGCCGACTCGCCCTATCGTCCTCGTCTGCCACTACGACACGGTGCCGACGAGCCCCGGCGCGGCTGACGACGGGGCCGGGGTCGCCACGTTGCTCGAAACCGCGCGCGCGGTGGTCGCTGGCCCACGGCTGCGGCAGGACATCGTCTTTCTCTTCACCGACGCAGAGGAGATCGGGGCCGCGGGCGCGGAGCGGTATGTCACGGCGAACCGCCCGGCCGCCGCGGACGCGGTCGTCTTGAACTTCGACGCGCGGGGGACGGCGGGCCCCGTCGCCCTCGTCGAGACAGGGGCGGGGAACGGCGCGCTCGTCAGGGCGCTCTCGCGGCTCGACGCGACGCACGCCGCCTCGTCGCTGCTCCCGGCGCTCGCGCGGCTCCACGGACTAGGGACCGACTTCCGTCCGTTCCGCGAGGCCGGGGCGCAGGGGATGAACTTCGCTCTCGTCGAGAACGTCGTTTACTACCACACCCCGATGGATGATCCGTCGGCCCTCGATGCGCCAAGTCTTCAGCAGCAAGGCGATCTCGCCCTAGGTCTCGCGCGAGGTCTGGGCGGCCTCGACCAAATCGCCAGCGAACCGGATGCGCACTTCTTTCCCGTTCCGGGGTGGGGCCTCATCTCTTACCCCGCCTCGGTCGCGCCGCTGATCTCGCTCGCCGCCACGCTCGCGTTCGCTTGGCTCGCGTCCCGCACCTTGCGACGGGAAACCTTGCGCCCGCGCGAGGCAGCCGCCGCGCTGGTGGCGACCATCGCCGCATGTCTCGCGGCGGCCGTCGTGACGCACGGAGTTTGGCTTGGCGTTCGTGCGCTCGATCGTACCGCCCCGTTCCTCACCACGGCCGACACCTACCACGTCGGCCCTTACCGTCTCGGCCTCGCCCTAGTGGCGCTGGCCACGGCGCTCGGGGCCTTCTGCGCCGCCCGCCGGTTCGCCGGCACCGCGGCGCTCGCGCTCTCCTCGGGACTGCTGTGGGTCGCTCTCCTCTGGGTATCTGTCGTGATGGTCCCCGGAGCGGCGTACGCATTCGCCCTGCCGCTCGGCGGCGTCTCGGTCGCGGCGGTCGCGCTCTACTCGCGCCGACTCGCGGGGCGCGCCACGGGAGTGCGGATCGTGGTCTCCATCATCGCGGCCGTGCCGCTCGTGATGCTCTGGGCGCCGATCACATATTTCCTCTTCGGAGGATTGCAGCTCCGTGCGGCCGGCGCGGTCGCGCTCGCCGTCGCGCTTCCGACAGGTTTGGTCGCGCCACTGCTTGAGGCGGGCACTGCCTCAATCCGTTGGCGGGTGCCGGCTCTCGTCGGCGCGGTGGCGGCCGGGCTTCTGGTCTACGGACTCGCTCAGGCCGGCTTCGATTCCCGACACCCGAGGCCCGTCTCCCTCGCCTACGCACTCGACACCGAGTCGGGCCGGGGCTATTGGATCTCGGATCGCGCGGGCCGCGACGAGGCGACCGAGGCCATCTTCGAGCGCGAGGTGAACTCCGCCGCTCTCCCGAGCTTCTTCGCCGAAGGTGACGTGGTCGAGCGCGCCGCCGAAAGCGAGGCCGCCGAGCTGTCCGGGCCTGAGCTTCGCCTCGTGAGCGACGTGAGTTCTGGACAGCGCCGGACGCTGGTGTTCAGAGTCCGGTCGCGGCGAGCCGCCCCGTGGCTGTTCGCGTTCCTTGAGCGGGACACGAAGGTGCTTGAGACCGCCGTCGGCGGCAATCCGGTGCTCGGGCGCGCGGTCAGCGAACCCCCTCCGGAAGGGACGCGGTGGGGGTTCCGGCATGTCGGCGCGGGCGGCGAGGAGATCGAATGGAGCTTGACGGTCGAGAACTCCGGCGAGCCTATCCGGATCGTCGTCGTGGATCAGTCGAGCGGAATCCCGCAGGGGGGTGCGGCGGGAGCGGCGGCGCTCCCCGGAGACGTGATGTTCGCGCGGTCGTGGGTCTCGGGGACGACTCTCGTTCGCGCGGCGTTCCAATTCTGATCGGTGACACAGAGGGTTGCGTTGCAAAGATTGCTTTGGGACTAGGACGGTCGTGAGTCAACCCGAGGCTACGCGGCTATACCGAACAGGCCCGCAACGAACTCCGCCCGTCTTATGGAACTCCCCCCAATTAGCAAACTCCTCTCCTCGTGGGTCATCGCGGCCCTCAGCGCACTGCCGGTGCTGATCTTCATCATCGCGGTGGTCGTCGGCAGGCGGCGCGACTCGCGGCGGCAGGCGGCGCTGGCCCGGGTCGCGGCGGAGCTGGGCATGGGGTTCACGCCGGAGGATCACGCCCTCTTGAACCAGTTCGGCGGCTACGCCTTCTTCCCGCACGGCGACTGGAAGCGGGCAACGTCAGTCATGCGCGGCACCGTCCGGGGCTTGCCCGTGGCGCTGTTCGATTACCACGTCACCACGGGCAGCAGCAACAACAGGAACACGTCGAGGCTGACGGTTGCCGCATTCGACCTAGCCCCCAAGCCGCTGCCGGTGTTCGAGGCGCAGGGGGGGCGGGATTGGGTCACGAGGCTGCTCGACAAGACCCTCGCCCCCGACAACGTGATCGACTTCCCCGACGACCCCGATTTCACGCGGAGTTTCTGCGTCACCGGCGACGACGCCCAAGCGGTGCGCCGGCTCCTTGGCCCCGGCGCGCGCTCGTTCCTGAAGCAGCGCGCCGGATGGACGTTCCGCTCGAACGGCCGCTGGCTGCTGATGTGCCGGCTCAGACAGCGCCCCAAGCCCGGAGACTACCGGGCATTCGTGGAGGAGGCGTCGGCGGCGGTGCTGGCGATGACAGGCCCGCGGGCGTGAAGGAACGGGCTACGTCGGCATAGCCGGCCGGGCGGCCGGACGCATAGCGCGCGCATAAAGCGAGAGGGCACGGCGGCCTTTGCGTGGCCGCTTTGACGCCTTGACTGAACGGGACGCCTTTGTTTATCTTGCCAGTCTCAAACAGGTGTTGAAGGCGGTAACTCCTCGACCACGGCCCTCGACATTTCGACCTTTCACGCTCCCGAAATTGGCAGTCTGACTAGCCGCAGGCGTTCACTTACCACGGCGCTAGAGTCCCTTCGACTCCCGCCGAGCCGTGTCGTCTCCTGCGAAGACGCAGACGTGAGGGTTGAAGGGCCGTTCGAGACGGCCCCGGCTCTCTCCGGCGAGGCTGACACGCCCGGGGGAGTACCCTTGCCGTAATAGTCTTCTTGCCCCGCGGCCTCAGACCGCGGTCGCCTTACCTCCTCCCTTTAACCGGCTCACCGTTCAAAGGAGAAATTCCGACATGCAGCGAAACAAGAGTCTCACAGCGCGTCTACCCTTCCGTCCGCACAACCTGTTTTTCCTCCCCCTGCTTCTTCTTCTCGTCGCCCTGTTGACGCCGCAGCCTTCGCTAAGGACGAGGGCCGCCGGCCCGGCCCCGGCCGCCGCCGCCCAGAGCGACCCTTCGGTCGTCGGCTCGTGGTCGCCCGTGTTCCCGCTCAACAGCATCAGCAGCGGCCCCATCGTCGGCATCCACACGAACCTGCTGCCGAACGGGAAGGTGCTCGTCTTCACGCGCCAGCAAGGTCCCGACGGCAACGACAACGTCGAGGGCTTTTCCCGCACCTACGTCTGGGACCCGTCCACCAACTCCGTGACCAGCGAGCCGTTCAACCCCACGACGAACCTCTTCTGTAGCGGCCACGCCTTCATCCACGACGGCCGCCTGCTCGTGACGGGCGGCCACAAGGGGGCCGACAACCGGGGCGAGCCCCACGCAAACTTCTACGACTGGAACACGAACGCGTGGTCGACCGCCGCCTCGATGGGGCGCGGGCGCTGGTACCCGACCAACGTCATACTCGGCAACAGCGAGATGCTCGTCGATGCCGGCTTAGACGAGTTCGGGCATTTCAACAACCAGCCGCAGGTGTGGCAGACGAACAACACGTGGCGGCCCCTCACGTCGGCGCTGGACCCCCACGGCAACACGTACCCGTGGCTCCACCTCGCCCCCAACGGGCAGGTGTTCCACTCCGGCTCGGGGCAGCCGACCAACTACCTGCGCACCTCCGGGGCGGGGCAGTGGAACTTCGTCGCCAACAACACCGTCGGCAACCGCGACGCCGGCTCCTCCGTCACCTACGACGACGGCAAAGTCCTCATCATCGGCGGGGGCGGCGGCACGATGGCGTCCGTCCCGCGCCGCGAGTGCGAGATGATTAACCTCAACGTCTCGCCGGTCATCTCCGGCACGACGACCTCCGTCCCGCCCGCCCCGCAGTGGCGCAGGGTCGGCGACATGGCCTTCGGCCGCCGCCAGCTGAACGCCACGCTCCTGCCCGACGGCACTGTCCTCGCCACCGGCGGGACGAGCAGCCCGGGCTTCGACGAGCCGTCCGGCGCGGTCTTCGCGGCGGAGATTTACAACCCCGACACCGAGACGTGGTCGACGATGGCGAGCATGCAGAGGAGGCGGCTCTACCACTCGACGGCGCTGCTGCTGCCCGACGGCCGCGTGCTCTCGGCGGGGGGCGGCTTCCCGCCGGGGCCGGGCGAAGTCAACCAGCCGAACTACGAACTCTACTCGCCGCCCTACCTCTTCAAAGGCCCGCGCCCGACCATCTCCGCGGCCCCGTCCGAAGTCAGCCTCAACACGAACTTCTTCATCACGACGCCCGACGCCGCCAGCATCTCGAAGGTGACGATGATCCGCCTCGGCTCCGTCACGCACGCCTTCAACCAGAACCAGCGCATGACCCAGCTCATCTTCCGCCAAGGGTCGGGCGGCCTCCACGTGCAGTTCCCCGGCGGCGCGAACCTCACCCCGTCGGGCCACTACATGCTCTTCCTCGTCAACTCGAACGGCGTGCCGTCGGTCGCCAGCATCGTCAAGATCAGCTTCCAGACCGCCGGGAGCAACTCCATCGACGACGCGCGCTACTTCGTCCGCGCGCACTATCAGGACTTCCTCGACCGCGACCCCATCAACGCCAACGACCGCCCCGGCCTCGTCTTCTGGTCGCGCGAGATTACGCAGTGCGGCAACGACGCCGCCTGCCGCGACGTCAAGCGCATGGACGTGTCGAACGCCTTCTGGGAATCGACGGACTTCCGCTCGCGTCCCGACGTGATCGCCGACGGGCTCGTCAACCCGCCGGGCTCGCCGACGAAGTACAACAACAGCCAGTTCATACGCTACTGCTACCGCATCTACCTGCGCCGCGAGCCGGACGCCGCCGGCTGGCAGTGGTGGCTGAACGACCTCAACCGCGACAACAACTACAAGAGGATCGAGCGGGCCTTCCTCGTCTCCGGCGAGTACCGCAGCAGGTTCCACAACCCCTGAGCCGGGGTCTGAAAAAGTCCCCGGCCCGGTCTGCGCCCGCGGGTGGGCGCAGACCGGGCCGGCCCCGAAACGTTCGACCGGCAAAGTTTTCATGGAGGTTTGGGAATGCTCGAAACTCGCGTTAAGCGCGCCCCCCGCTGCTTTAAGTCGGCGGGCGCGACCCTCCCACTGCTCGCCGTCTTACTTCTCGCCGCGGCGGCCGCCGGCGACCACCCGCGGCGG
>DATCVD010000736.1:0-3844 GCA_036567125.1 Pyrinomonadaceae bacterium
GGCTCGCGCCGCGCGTGCCGAGCGCGGGCCGCTCCGCGTCGGCGTCGATTCGTTCCGTGATGAGTTGGCGGATCATCGTGACGAAGGCGGGGTGCGTGCCGACGGTCGCGGCGCGGATCATGTTGAGTCCGATCTCGGCGGAGACTTGGCGCGCCTCCGTGTCGAGGTCGTAGAGCACTTCCATGTGATCGGAGATGAAGCCGACGGGGTGGACGACCGCGTCGCCCGCGCCGGCCGCTTTCAACTCGCGCAGGTGATCGCAGATGTCCGGTTCGAGCCACGGCTGGTGCGGCGAGCCGCTGCGGCTCTGGAAGACGAGCCGCCAGTTGCGCGCGCCCGCGCGCCCGGCGACGAGCCGGCAGGTCTCCGACAGTTGCGCCTCGTAGTCGCAGCCGGCGGCCGTCACCCCGGGGATGCTGTGGGCGGTGAAGGCGACGCGCGCGTAGGCGCGGCGCTCGGCGGGAATTTGTCCGAGCGCGGCCGACAGGTTCTCCGCGTTCGGCCCGACGAAGCCGGGGTGGTTGTAGAAGGCGCGCAGCTTGTCGACGGCGGGCGCGCCGTCGCCGACGGCGGCGCGAGCGCGCTCGATGTCCTCGCGGTACTGGCGGCAGCCGGAGTAGGAGCTGTAGGCCGAGGTGACGAAGGCGAGCGCGCGTGTGACGCCATCGTCGCGCATCTGCCGGACGGCGTCCGCGAGTAGCGGGTGCCAGTTGCGGTTGCCCCAGTAGACGGGGAGCCGCGGGCCGTGCGCGTCCAACTCGTCGCGGAGCGCGCCGATGAGCCGCCGGTTCTGCTCGTTGATCGGGGAGACGCCGCCGAACAACTCGTAGTGGTGCGCGACGCCGAGCAGCCGCTCGCGCGGGATGCCCCGGCCGCGCGTCACGTTTTCGAGGAACGGCATCACGTCGTCCATCCCTTCGGGGCCGCCGAAGGAGACGACGAGCAGCGCGTCGTAAGGTTGGGCGGAGTTTCCGGGCCGGTCGGTCACGCGGATGAAGTTAACGGCCGCGCGCGTTAAATGCAACACGCCGCCCCGGCGCGTCGCACAAAAAAAGTTCGCGCCGGCGGGGGCTGCGCGCGAGTCCGCTTCCCGTGTGAGAAGCGGACTCGCGCGCAGCCCCCGCCGGCGCGGAAAAGAGAGCCTGCGGAGAAGATCGCGGGCGGCGCGCGGCGAAAGCGGCGTGCCCGCGTGCGGCTACTTCTTGCAGCTAAACGGGAGCAGCTTGAAGGAGGCGCGCAGGGAGATGCCGCCGACGTACAACTGCTCGATCACCTCGTTGTGGCGGACGAAGACGTTGCGCGTCAGCACGCGCTCCGGCCCGGTCGCGGGCTTCGTCACGACGACCACTTCGAGCAGCGCGCCGTCGTTGCGCTTCTCGACGACGTTGACGCTGTAGCGCACGCTGGGCGCGGCGGCCGCGCCGACTGCCGCGTGGTGCGCCGTCTGCGTGCCGCCCGTGACGGCCTCCTTCGAGTTGACGGGGAAGGCGAGCGCCACTTGGCGTCCGCCGTTGTAGCCGGGGATGCCGAGGCTGACGACGACCGTGTTCTTGTCGATCTTCGGCTTGCAGTCGTCGCTGATGCCGCGGGCCTGTGTGGTCGTCGCGGCGGCGAGCAGGGTTGCGATCAGGAGGAATTTAGCGGGGGCGGAGCGCGTCAGCTTGGGGAACATTTCGTCTCTCCGTGTTCGTGGCGTTTCGGGACTCAGGGGGCTGCTTCGCGGCGGCTCAACTCGTGAACCGCTTCGACGAGGGCGATGACCGTCTCGACCGGCGTTTCGGGGAGGATGCCGTGGCCGAGGTTGAAGATGTGGCCGGGGCGGCCCGCGGCCCGCGCGAGAATCTTTTCGGCCTCGCGGCGGACGTGCGCGGGGCCGGCGAACAAGGCGACGGGATCGAGGTTGCCCATCACGGCGCGGTCGTGGCCGACGCGCGCCCACGCCTCGCCCAAGTCCACGCGCCAGTCCAGCCCGATCACGTCGCCGCCGGCCTCGCGCATGAGTTCCAGCAGCGCGGCCGTGCCCGTGCCGAAGTGGATGACGGGGACGCCGGGCGTGACGTTTTGGATGACGGCGCGCGTGTGCGGGAGGACGAACTCGCGGTAGTCCGACGGCGAGAGGCAGCCGACCCACGAGTCGAAGATTTGGACGGCCTGCGCGCCGGCTTCGATCTGCGCGTTCAGATACCGGGAGAGGGCGCGCGCGACGAGCGACATCATCGCGTGCCACGCGCCCGCGTCCTCGTACATCAGCCGCTTGGTGTGGACGAAGTTCTTCGACGCGCCGCCCTCGCAGACGTAGGAGGCGAGCGTGAAGGGCGCGCCGCAGAAGCCGATCAGCGGGAGGTCTCGGCGCAGCGCGCGACGCGTCGCGCGGATGGCCTGCATGACGTAGTCGAGCGAATCGACCGACTCGACTTCGCGCAGGCGGTCAACGTCCTGTGCGGAGCGGACGGGGTTGTGAATCAGCGGGCCTTCGCCCTTGGAGAATTCCAGCTCAAGGCCCATCGGCTCGATGATGAGCAGGATGTCGGCGAAGATGATCGCGGCGTCAACTTTGAGGCGCTCGGCGGCGGTGACGGTGACTTCGGCGGCGAGATCGGGGGTCTTGCAGAGTTCGAGGAAGCCGTGGCGGGCGCGCACCTCGCGGTACTCGCGCATGTAGCGGCCGGCCTGCCGCATCAGCCAGACGGGCGTGTAGGGGACGGCCTCGCGCCGGCACGCGCGCATGAAGGGGCTGCGGGCGAGCGCGGCGTCGTCGGCCGGGGCGCGCGTCGGCGCGGCAGTCGAGGGGGTAGACTGGTCGGGCGTCTCCGCCGGGGGACGGGTCAACTTGTCTTCGGGCCTTTCAGCTGGAAACTCTGAGGAGAGGGTGTCGTAAAACCGGGAGACACCGGGCAGGCGGGACTGTTGCAGGGGCGTCCGCACCGCCTACTGACACAATACACAAAACCCCGCGCGTTATACAATTCCGAAGTCGAAATTTTTTCACGCGCCCCCGCCCGCGGCGAACTTTTTGCCACAAACCCGCGCGGCGCGGTGTTTTACGGGTGGGAACGAAGTTGATGAGCGGAACGGCGAGCGCGATGACCGAGACAGCGCAGAGACCGGCGCGCGCCGCCGCGGCGGCAGCCTCGCCAATCGATTTCGACGAGGCGTTCACGCTCCACCACCGCGCGGTTTACGGCGCGGCCTACTCGCTGCTCCGGGACGCCGGGCTGGCCGAGGACGTGGCGCAGGAGACTTTTTTGAGGCTTCACAGCAACCGCGAGACCGCGCCGCAGGGCGAACTGCTCCGGCCGTGGCTGCTCCGGGTCGCCCTGAACCTCTCTTACAACACGCTGCGCGGCCGCTCGCGCGCGGCCGTGCGCGAGGACGAGTTTGCGAAGGACGCCGTGGGGTTCGCGGGCGCGAGCGAGTCGGTCGAGGCCGACTTCGAGCGGCGCAAGGAGATCGAGGCGGCGAGGCGCGCGCTTGAAAAGATCGACGAGCCGATGCGAAGCTGTCTGCTGCTCAAACAGCAGGGGCTTTCCTACCGCGAGATCGCGGCGGCCGTCTCGGTCAACGAGAGCTACGTCGGGAGCCTGATCGCGCGCGGGCGCAAAGAGTTTGTCAGGGTGTACGGCAAGATCGGAGGACGCGGATGAACTGTCTGGACGAGGGGCTGCTGCAAGCCTTAATCGACGGCGAACTCTCGGCCGAACGGAAGCTTGAGGCCGAGGCGCACTTGGCCACATGCCACGCGTGCGCCGCGGCGGCCGGCGAGGCCGCGCGGGAGTTCGCGCTCTTCTCGTCGGCCTTCGCGGTCGAAGAGCCGCTGAGCGTCCCGTCCGAGCGGCTGCGCGCC
>DATCVD010000737.1:0-4116 GCA_036567125.1 Pyrinomonadaceae bacterium
GTGCGCGCGCGCATCACGGCGATCGACGGCCGCGCGGTCGATCTCGACGCGCGCGAGACGCGGCGCGAGCGCGGGCGTTTGGGGCGCGAGTACGTGGTGACTTACCGCCCCGCGCTCGAAGCGAACGAGACGGTCGTCGCAGGGAAGTTCTGGGACGCCGCGCCGTCGGGCGAGCCGGAGGTCTCAATCGAGGAGGGCATGGTGGGCTTGGGCGGCCTGAACGTCGGCGGGCGCATCACCTTCGACGTGCTGGGCCGCAAACTCGACGCGAAAGTCACGAGCGTCCGCCGCGTCGATTGGCGCAACTCGCGCACCGGCTTCCTCGTCCTCTTCCAGCCCGGCGTGCTGGAGCAAGCGCCGCAGACTTTCGTCGTGCCGGTCGGCGGCCTGAGGTCGGAGGCCGCGCGCGCGCCGTTCCAGAGCGAGCTGCTGGCGCGCTACCCGAACGTGGTCGTCATCGACGTGGCCGAGATCGTCCGCGGCGTCTCGCGCGTGCTCGACAACGTGACGCTGGCCGTCTCGTTCGTCGGCGCGTTCGTGCTGCTCTCGGGCGTGCTCATCCTCGTCGGCTCGATTGCGATGACGAAGTGGCAGCGCATCTACGAGGCGGCGGTGCTCAAAACTCTCGGCGCGAAGCGGGCCGATCTGCTGGGGATCATCCTCGCCGAGTACGGCCTGCTCGGCGCGGTCGCGGGGGTGATCGGCGCGGCCGCCGCGGTCGCGCTGTCCTACGCGGTGGCGCGCTTCGTCTTCGAGATCGAATGGTCGTTCAGCCCCGCGCTCGGCCTCGCCGGCGTCGTTGCGACCGTGCTGCTCGTCGCCGCGGTCGGCGCGGTGGCGAGCGCGTCGGTGCTCACGCGCAAGCCGCTCGGCATCCTGCGCAACCAGTGACGGAGCGGGCGGGCGGCGGCGGGCGAGGTCGGGGTTTGAGGGCAAGGGGACGTAAAAGACGGCAGGCGGCGAGAGGAGAAGACTGCCGGGCTAATCCGGATGTCGGATGGTGGCTCTCAAAAGAACGGCGCGGGTAACGGAGGCATCATGACGCGGCTGTCCGCGGCGTACATTGTCCGCGGCGGACAGCTCTTAATTCGCGAACAGCCGCTCGTACTCGGACTTCGTCCGCGCGTAGCACTCGCACGACTGCGCCTCAAGCCCCGCGCGGTCGAGGATGCGGACGTGGCCCCGGTGGTAGTCGATCAGCCCCGCCCCCTTCGTCTTCACGGCCGCCTCGGTGACGCCCGCGCGCCGCACGCCGAGCATCACGGCGAGGTACTCGTGCGTCAGTTCCACGTCGTCCGACCCGATGCCGTTGCTCGACATCAGCAGCCACTTGCTGAAGCGCTGCTCCAGCGTGTGCAGCCGGTTGCAGGCCGTCGAGTTCGACCCGACGACGATGACCGTGTGGATGTAGCGGTTGAAGATCCGCCGCGCCTTATCGTCCTTCTCGTAAACCTCCCTGACCGCGGCGGCCCTCACCCTGACGGCCTCGCCCGGCACTTGGCAGAAGGTCGGCATCGTGGTCTGCCCGGCGTCGAGCAGGACGGGGATGCCGCTCATGCCCTCGCGCCCGATGGTGCTGCACTCGACGGTCGCTCCGTCCGACATCGTCGTGACCATCGAGAGCAGGCAGCTCGTGGGGAAGTAGCAGTGGCGGATCGGCTCGTCGGGCACGATGGCGTAGTCGCCGTGCCTGAGCGCGACGCGCTCGGAGTACGGGCGCAGCGCGTCGAGTGATTCGCCGGGCAGCTTAGCGAGGAGTTGGTTTTCCATCGGGGCTTCGAGTCCTGTGTCGGGGGCACGCGTGGCCGCGTCTTGGCTTATGTGCGTCGGGCGTCGAGTTTAACCGTAGTGCGGGCGGCGCGAAGTACGATTCCGTACTCTTACCCCCCCGCCGCTATGCTACACTGCCCGCGTAGATAATCCCCGTTTGAGAATTCAACATTCGACATCGGGATGGGGTTAGCGCCCTCCCCCTCTTGCCGTCTGCCGCGTTCGCCCTTGTAGCGACCGGAGACGCGAGGAAATTCCTGATGAGCGGAGAAACACGTCCGCCCACCGACGACCGCCTGCTCGCAGCACTCCCCCACGCGGGCTGCGAGCGCATCGCATTGCACCTGAAGCCGGTCGAGTTGCGCCACGGCGGGAGTCTACCAGACCGGCCGGCAGACAGAGCACGTTTATTTCCCCTCGGACGCGACGGTGTCGGGGGTGGCCGGTTGAGGTGATGACTAACGAGGACGGGAACAAGCGGACGATCTTCCTCGTCGAAGAGGACGACGAGACGCGCACGCTGCTGGCGCGCAACCTGCGCGGCTACGGCTACCGCGTCATGGTCGCGCTCGACGAGGACGACGCGCTCGACAGGGTCGGCGCGGGCAACGTCCCCGCAGACCTCGTGCTGGTGAGCCTCATCGGCAAGGCGGAGGGGGAAATCTTGGCGGCCGGCCGGCGCGTCCGCGAGCACGCGCGCTACGACGGCCACACGCTTCTCGTCGTGATGCCGGAGAAGTACGGCAAGGACGTGGAAGGGACGGAAGTTAACGTGGCAGGCAACGACTGGGTCTTCTACCTCGGCGAAGAACCCGGCCAGTTACGGGATTTCCTGTTCCGGCTGCTGCCGCCGCGCCCCTCGCCCGCGGGCGCGCAATGAAACGCGGGAGCGTGTGAAGGCCGGCAAGGCCGCCCCGGAGCTAACGGTCGGCGGGGGCGTGGGTCGCGCTTACCTCGTCCCGGCGATCTTCCTCGCCGCGGTGGCCGCCGGGGCTTAGCCGCCCACGACTTCGTGAACGCGCCCGGCCACTATTCGCCCGCGTCCTCCCCGCTCGTACTCATGCCGGCAGCCACCTTCGCCTCGCCCCCGTGAAGTCGGACGCGGAGAAGGCGTCGAACTGACCGGGGCTGACGCGGGCAACGGTCTTCACCCCGGCCGGTTCGCGGCTTCCCGCTTCCTGCGCGCGGCTTTGACGGCCCGCTTCACCTCGGCGACCTCTTCGGCCAACTCCTCGACCGTCTCGTTCAGGCTCGCCACGTCCTCGCGCAACTCGCGCGCGCTCCCCTCGGCGGCCCGCAGCCGTTCCAACTTCGGCGCGACCTGCTCCGCCAGCCTCTCCCTCATCGCGTCGAGCGCCGCCGCCGCGTTATCTTCCCCCACCTTGTTCGTACTCATGCGAGCATGATACGGGTCGCGTCGGTACTCAACCGGACGCGGGGGCCGGACGCGGACTTATGCGGATTGCGGGCCGCCGTTCTGAAGTACACTGGGCGTGTACTGGCGGGCTGACAGACGCCGCGCGGGTGCGGCGGAAGGCGGAGCCGCCCCGCGCCGACTTTCAATGCCGGAAGCCACGACGGAAAACTCGGAGACCGGCGCACGCTGGCGCGCCCTCACTCTGCTCGCGGCGGCGGAACTGCTCGGCATGTCGCTGTGGTTCTCGGCGTCGGCTTTGACGCCCGCGATCAGCGCCGAGTGGAATCTGACGGAGGCGGGCGCGTCTTGGCTGACGCTCGCGGTGCAACTCGGCTTCGTCGCGGGCACGCTCGCCTCCGCGCTGCTGAATCTGCCCGACGTGCTGAGCGCGCGCCGCCTGTTCGCCGCCTCCGCTTGCTTAGGCGCGTTCGCCAACGCTTCGTTCGGACTCTTCGCCGACAACCTCAACGAAGGCGTCGCGCTCCGCTTCCTGACGGGCCTGTTCCTCGCGGGCGTCTACCCGCCGGGGATGAAGATCATGGCGACGTGGTTCCGGCGCGGGCGGGGGCTGGCGCTCGGCGTGCTCGTCGGCGCGCTGACGCTGGGGAAGGCGACGCCGTATCTGGTCAACGCCGTCGGCAGCAGCCAGTGGCGGGTCAATCTGATCTTCGTCTCGGCGCTGGCAATCGCGGGCGGCCTCGTCGTGCTGCTGTTCGTCTCCGACGGGCCTCACGCGCTCGCGCCGTCGCGCTTCGATCTCTCGCAGGCCGCGCGCGTCTTCCGCTACCGGCCGACGCGGCTCGCCAACTTCGGCTACCTCGGCCACATGTGGGAGCTGTACGCGATGTGGGCGTGGGCCCCGGCGATGCTGCGGGCGAGCTTCGCGGCGCGCGGCGAGCCGGCCGCACTCGCCGAAGTCGGGTCGTTCC
>DATCVD010000738.1:0-6073 GCA_036567125.1 Pyrinomonadaceae bacterium
CGATTGCCGGCGGCGGCAAGGGCGCGGCCATCGGCGCGATCCTCGGCGGCGGCCTCGGCACGGCCGGGCGCGTTTACGAGAAAGAAGAGGACGCCGAGGTCGAGTCAGGGACGGAGTTCGGCGTGATCCTGAACCAGCGCGTGAGCCTGCCGGAGTACCGCGGCGCGCGCTAGGTTCGTCAAGGTATCGGCGACCCTCGCGGCCGCCGGTGTGTCGTGGGCCAGCCTGTGAAGGGGAGAGCGCGGGCTGGCCCACGACAAAAAATTCGGACGGAACTTTTACCGGGTCGGGTCTTTCGACGCAGAAATTTTTAACGGGTTCGGTCGCCCCTGTCAGGACGTAAGTGAGCGACCGCAACGGGGGAGGCCCGCCGCGAAGGGGAGAGCGCGGCGGGCCTTCCTTTTTTTTGCCGTGGGCGATTAGCTGCCGGCTCTTGGCCGGCAGCCTTCGGCCATCAGCATCGAGCGTCGAGCAAACCGCGGGCGAAGTCTGTCGGGTGGCGGCGCTTCTTTTACTTCTCAGGCCGTGACGGGGGAGCGACTTTCGGCGTTCGAGTTTTCTTCGGCGCGCCGGTAGAGAAGGCGGCCGGCGACGAAGGTGGCGACGGGCGCGCCGCGCAGCGTCCAGTTGTCGAAAGGCGTGTTGCGGCTCTTCGATCTTGATCGCGCGGCGTCGAAAGTCCATTCGAGGCCGGGGTCGAGGACGGTCACGTCGGCCCACGCGCCGGGGCGCAGCGTGCCCCGGCCTTCGAGGCGGAAGATGCGCGCGGGGTTCGTGGAGCAGAGTTCGACGAGCCGTTCGAGGCTGATGACGCCGGCGTGGACGAGGCGGTCGAGCGCGAGGCCGACGGCCGTCTCCAGACCCGTGATGCCGAAGGGCGCTTGATCGTATTCGAGCGCCTTCTCGTCGGCGTGGTGCGGCGCGTGGTCGGTGGCGATGGCGTCAATCGTCCCGTCGCGCAGGGCTTCGAGGACGGCTTCGAGGTGATCGGGGCTGCGCAGGGGCGGGCACATCTTCGTGTTCGTGTCGTAGTCGCGCGCCGCCTCGTCCGTCAGCGTGAAGTGGTGCGGCGCGGCCTCACAGGTCACCTGCAAGCCCCGCTCCTTGGCGCGGCGGACGGCCGCGAGCGCGCCGCGCGTGGAGACGTGGGCGAGGTGGAGGCGCGCGCCGGTGAGTTCGGCGAGCGCGCAGTCGCGCAGGGCGTCGAGTTCTTCGGCGAGCGCGGGGTGGCCGCGCAGACCGAGGCGCAGAGACCAAGCGCCCTCGTGCATCACGCCGCCGGCCGTGAGCGTGCGATCCTCGCAGTGATCCATCACGGCGAGATCGAAGCCGCGCGCGTACTCCATCGCGCGGCGCATCAGGCCGGCCGACGGGACGGGCCGCCCGTCGTCGGTGACGGCGACGATGCCGGCGCGCTTCATCTCGCCCATCTCGGCCAACTCCTCGCCGCGCGATCCCTTCGTGATCGCGCCGACGGGGAAGACGTTCGCCAGCCGGGCGCGCTCGGCCTGCTCGATGACGAAGCGCGTGACGGCCGGGTTGTCGTTGACCGGATCGGTGTTCGGCATCGCGCAGACGCTCGCCCAGCCGCCCGCGACCGCGGCCGCCGCGCCCGACTCGACCGTCTCCTTGTACTCCTGCCCCGGCTCGCGCAGGTGCGTGTGCAGATCGATGAAGCCCGGCGCGACGACGAGGCCGGTCGCGTCGAACGTCTCGACGCCTTCGGGCCGCGCGTCGTTGCGCCCGAGGACGCCCGCGACGCGGCCGTCCTCGACGAGCAGACTCTTCTCGCCGTTGACGCCCTGCGTCGGGTCGATCACGTAGCCGTTTGCGATGAGCAGGCGCATGGGAAGGGGCTGTTAGCGATGAGCCGTTAGCTGTTAGCCGTTAGCAAGAAGCGCGTCAGTTGTCCGTGGACAGTTGTCCGTGGTCGGCTGCCGGTTGGGCGTTGGCCGTCGTCGCCGCCGCCTTCGGGCGATTGGGACGCGACCGGCGCGCGCCGTGTTCGTTGCTGCTGTTAGCGACCGTTTCAAATTCGAGTGCCGACTGCGCGCGCCCGTCGGTTTCGGAGAGCGCGGGTAGCGCCGACGCGCCGCGCGGCTGACTCGTCTGCTGAGTCGCGTGCGCCGGCGCGCCCGCCGAGTTCTCGTTTGCGATGCTCTCGCCCGGAGTTTGTTGCTCCGGCTTCGCGCGTTCGCCGGTGGGCTGCGCGAGGAGCGAGCCGCCCGCGAGCAGGTAGAGGACGGCCATGCGGACGGCGAGACCGTTGGCGACCTGATCGAGGATGAGCGAGCGAGCGCCGTCGGCCACGTCCGACGCGATCTCGATGCCGCGGTTCATCGGGCCGGGGTGCATCACGATGGCGTCGGGCTTCGCCGCGCCCAGACGCTTCAGGTTCAACCCGTAGTGAACCGCGTACTCGCGCAGGGACGGCAGGAAGGCCGACGACTGCCGCTCGCGCTGGATGCGCAAGACCATCACCACGTCCGCGCCCGCGACCGCCTCCTCCACGCGGTTCGTGATCTCCACGCCGCCGCCCTCGACGAGCGACGTGAACTCCGGCGGCGCGAGCGTGCCCGGCCCCGCGAGGCGGACGCTCGCGCCGAGCTTGGTCAGGAGGTGCGTGTTCGAGCGCGCGACGCGCGAGTGGAGCACGTCGCCGAGGATGGCGACTTCGAGACCTTCGATCCTCCCCTTCCGCTGCCGGATGGTGAGCGCGTCGAGCAGCGCCTGCGTCGGGTGCTCGTGCGCGCCGTCGCCCGCGTTGACGACGGCCGCGCGGCAGATGCGCGCGAGCGCGTGCGGCGCGCCGGCCGAGGGGTGGCGGATGACGATGAAGTCCGGGGCCATCGCTTCGAGGTTGCGCGCGGTGTCGAGCAGGGTCTCGCCCTTCGTGACGCTCGAAGTCGAGGAGCTGATGTTGATGGTGTCGGCCGAGAGCCGCTTGCCGGCGATCTCGAAGGAGGTGCGCGTGCGCGTCGAAGGCTCGAAGAAGAGGTTGACGAGCGTGCGGCCGCGCAGCGTCGGGACTTTCTTGATCTCGCGCGCGTTGATCTCGCGGAAGGTCTCCGCCGTGTCGAGGACGTGCGCGATCTCGGCGGGAGAAAGCTCCGCGATGCCGAGCAGGTGTTGTCGCTGCGCCGACGCTGTCTCCACTCCCCCTCCCGCGAAACTTCCCCCGCCGAACTCACGAACGCGAGACCGCCCGCCCGATTCGCGGCAACAAAAAAGGCGACCCGTTGGGGTCGCCTCTCACTCGCCCGTCTCGCCCGCGGGCCGCTCGACGATGGCGACCCCCTCCTCGCTGTCGAACTCGTTAAGCATCACCTTGATGATCTCGCTCCGCTTCGTCGGCGCGAACTTCCCCACGTAGTCGGCCTGAATCGGCAGCTCGCGGTGTTCGCGCCCGCGGTCGACGAGGACGGCCAGCTGCACGCGGCGCGGCCGGCCGAAGTCGATGAGCTGATCGAGCGCGGCGCGGATGGTGCGGCCCGTGTAGAGCACGTCGTCGATGAGCACGATGTTGCGGTTGTCGACGCCGCCGGGCAAGTCAGTCCGGTTGACGATGGGGTTCGCGCCGACGGTCGAGAGGTCGTCGCGGTAGAGCGTGATGTCCACGACGCCGACGGGCGGCCGGTACCCTTCGAGGTCAGCGATCTTGTCGGCCAGACGGTTCGCCAGCGGCACGCCGCGCCGCTGCACGCCGACGAGGTAGAGGTCGCTCGCGCCGTGGTTCTCCTCGACGATCTCGGAGGCCAGACGGGCCAGCGCGCGGTTGATCCGCGCCCCGTCCATGATGCGAACCTTCTCGTTGAACTCCATTGCCGGCGGATACTATCAGAGCGTGTGACAAGTGACAAGAGACAAGTTAAACTCGCGCTTCGCTCTGCCGATCAGACTTGCTAATCGCTCCTCCGCACGGTGCTTTACCGCTCCCTTTTACGCCGCGCACTCTTCCGGCTTGAGCCTGAAACGGCTCACGAATTCGCGCTCCACACGCTATCGACCGCGCTCGGCACGGAGGGCGCGCGCCGCGCCGCGTCGCGCCGTTTCGCGCGGTCGCCGTTCGGCACGCTCGAAAGGTTCGGGCTGAAGTTTCAGAACCCGGTCGGGCTGGCCGCGGGGTTCGACAAGAACGGGCGGGCGGCGCGGCAGCTCGCGGCGCTCGGGTTCGGCTTCGTCGAGGCGGGGACGGTGACGCACCTGCCGCAGCCGGGCAACCCGCGGCCGCGTCTGTTCCGGCTGCCCGAAGATCGCGCGCTCGTCAACCGGCTGGGCTTTAACAACGAGGGCGCGGCGGCGCTCGCCCGACGGATCGCGCGCGACGGACGGCCCGACTGCGTGCTCGGCGTCAACATCGGCAAGAGCCGCGCCGTCGCGGTCGAGGAGGCCGCGGACGACTACCTCGCCAGCTTCGATCTCGTGCGCCCGCTGGCGGATTACGTGGCCGTCAACGTCAGCTCGCCCAACACGCCCGGCCTGCGCGAGCTGCAACGCGCCGACGCGCTCGAATCGCTCCTGACGACCATCCAGCGGCGCAACCGCGAGGACGGAACGCGCGCGCCCGTGCCGCTGCTCGTCAAAGTCGCGCCCGATCTCGGCGCGGGCGAGCTTGAGTTGATCGTGGACGTGGCGCTGCGCGCCGGGGTCGCGGGCGTGATCGCGACGAACACGACGACGGCCCGCGACGGCCTGCGCCGCAGCGCGCCCGAACGCGTCGCGGCCTGCGGCGAGGGCGGCCTGAGCGGAGAACCCTTGCGCGCGCGCTCGACAGAGGTCGTCGCCGCGCTGTACCGTCTCTCGCGCGGGCGGCTGACGATCATCGGCGTCGGCGGCGTCTTCACGGCCCGCGACGCGTGGGAGAAGATTTGCGCGGGCGCGAGCCTCGTGCAGCTCTACACCGGCTTCGTCTATCAGGGCGCGGCGGCGGCGCGCGACATCAACGACGGACTCGCCGCGCTCGCCCGCCGCGACGGCTTCGCGTCGCTCGACGCCGCCGTCGGGTGCAGGGCACGGGAAGCTGTTAGCCGTTAGCTGTTAGCTTTTAGCCAGAAGAGAACAGCCTTCGGCTCCCGGCTTCGGTTCCGCCTTCGTCCTTAATTTCGCTAATAGCTAACAGCTAACAGCTAACAGCTAACAGCTAACAGCTTCCTTCCCATGAACAATAAACTGATCGTCGCGCTCGACGTGGAGACGCCCGCCAAGGCGCGTGAGGTTTTCGCGGCGGTGCGCGAGCACGCGGGGATGTTCAAGATCGGGTCGCAGCTCTTCACGGCGGCCGGCCCGGAGTTCGTGCGCGAGATCGTCCGCGCCGGCTCGCGCGTCTTCCTCGATCTCAAGTTCCACGACATCCCGAACACGGTCGCGGCGGCGGCGCGCGAGGCCGCGCGGCTCGGCGTCTCGCTGCTGAACGTGCACGCGCTCGGCGGGCGCGAGATGATGCGGCGCGCGGCCGAGTCGGTCGCCGAGACGGCCGCGCGCGAGAACTTCGCGCGCCCCGCGGTCATCGCCGTGACCGTGCTGACGAGTTCCGACGCCGCGACGCTCACGGAGCTGGGGCTGCCCTTCACGCCGGAGTCGCAGGCCACGCTGCTCGCGCGCCTCGCCTCCGCGAGCGGGATGGACGGCGTCGTCGCCTCCGCGCACGAGGTCAGGCAGGTGCGCTCGGTCGCGATGCGCGAGAACTTCATCGTCGTCACGCCGGGCGTGCGCCGCCGCGCCGTCGAGCAGGACGACCAGAAGCGCGTGATGTCGCCCGGCGAGGCCGCGCGCGCCGGGGCCGACTACATCGTCGTCGGCCGCGCGATCATCAACGCGCCCGACCCGGCCGAAGCCGCGCGCGAGATCGGAGAAGAGATCGCGTCCGCCGAACAGTCGGCCACTAACTAATCGTCCCGTCCGCCGGTTCACCCCGCCCGCTGCTCTTTTCAGCCCCGCCCGCCCCGTGTGGCGCGCGCGCGCCGCGTTGTTGTAATCTGTCTGCGGATTTTCTCCCGGCGCAATCTTTGGGAACATCGCGCCCCGGCGGCGCGTGTAAGCCGTGCCCGCTTCGAGCCGGGCGCGGGCGCGCCGC
>DATCVD010000739.1:0-3584 GCA_036567125.1 Pyrinomonadaceae bacterium
GGGCCGAGGCGGCGCGCCGTCGCGGGCGGCGCGCCGCTGCCTTGACACCGCAAGACTGCCCCGTATAATTTCCAACGCTCTTGGGCCGTTAGCTCAGTTGGTAGAGCAGATGGCTCTTAACCATCGGGTCGCAGGTTCGAGTCCTGCACGGCCCATCCGAGAGAAGCGAAAGGGGCGACTGACACGGTCGCCCCTTTCGCTTCCGCGTCCTTCCTTCTTCTCCCCTTTTCGTGCGAACATTTGCGCGGGCGCGTCCGTTATTCTAAGCACCCAGACGCAGGCGGCCTCGCGGTCGAGCCGAGTCGCGGATTCCGATCACAGTCACAACCGAAAATCAGGGCCGGGCGATTCACTCTTTTGCGAAGAAGGTGAGGTGTCATCGATGAACGAATCGCGTGCGAGCGTAGTTCTGGCGGGGGCGATCTTTGCGCTCCTGTGCCTCGGCGTGCCGGCCGTGGCGCAGACGAACGGGGAGTGGCCGCAGTGGCGCGGGGCGAGCCGCGACGGCGTGTCGAAGGAGACGGGGCTGCTCAAGCAGTGGCCGGAGGGCGGGCCGCCGCTCGCGTGGAAGGCGCAGGGCGCGGGCACGGGCTACTCGTCGCTCGCGGTCTCGAAGGGGCGCGTCTATACGATGGGCCTGCGCGCCGACCGCGAGTACGTCATCGCCTTCGACGCGCGGACGGGCAAGGAGTTGTGGGCGACGGCGCACGGCACGGCCTACCGCGACAGCCGCGGCGACGGCCCGCGCGGCACGCCGACCGTGGACGGCGACCGCGTCTACTCGCTCGGCGGCAACGGCGACCTCTCCTCAATCGACGCCGCGACGGGCAAGCTCGTCTGGTCGGTGAACGTGCTGCAAAAGTTCGGCGGCGAGAACATCAGTTGGGGCATCAGCGAGTCGCCTCTCGTCCTCAATGATCGCGTGCTCGTCAACGCGGGCGGCCCCAACGCCTCGCTCGTCGCGCTCAAAAAGTCGGACGGCTCCGTCATCTGGAAGACGCAGAGCGACAAGGCCGGCTACTCGTCGGCCCTGCCCTTGCAGCACGGCGGCCGCACGCAGGTCGTCTTCTTCACGCAGCAGCGCGCGCTCGGCGTCGACCCGGCGGACGGCCGGGTGCTGTGGGAGTACGCCAAGCCCTCGAACAAGGTGGCGAACGTGGCGACGCCGGTGGCGCGCGGCAACCGCGTCTGGATTTCGTCGGACTACGGGACGGGCGGCGGCCTCGTCGAGATCAAGCCGGACGGGACGGCCGCCGAGGTTTACTTCACGAAGGAGATGAAGAACCACCACAGCACGGCGATCCTCGTCGGCGATCACCTCTACGGCTTTTCGAGTAACATCCTCACCGCCATGCGCTTCGACACGGGCGAGGTCGCGTGGAAGGATCGCAGCGTCGGCAAGGGTTCGCTCGTCTACGCCGACGGCCACCTCTACGCCTTCAGCGAGAACGGCGTCGTCGGGCTCGTCGAGGCCACGCCCGCCGGCTACCGCGAGAAGGGGCGCTTCCGCATCGAGCAGGGGTCGCTGCCGACGTGGACGCACCCGGTCGTCGCCGGCGGACGCCTCTACATCCGCGATCAGGACACGATCTACGCCTACGACGTGAAGCAGAAGTAGCGCGGGCGGGCCGCGCGACTCGCGCCGCGCTTTTCCCTTTCGTCGCCGGCCGCGCGCCGCCAGCATTGTGCTAAACCGGCCGGCCGTTGCAATATTGACGCGCCGACCCGCTCCGCCCAAACC
Source organism: Pyrinomonadaceae bacterium (assembly GCA_036567125.1). Classification (GTDB taxonomy): domain Bacteria; phylum Acidobacteriota; class Blastocatellia; order Pyrinomonadales; family Pyrinomonadaceae; genus JAIVGV01. The sequence goes on from DATCVD010000739.1 coordinate 1,742, forward strand.
GCACCGCCAGAGGATCGAATGCGCGCGCGAAAACTCGTCAACGCAGTTCTGCTGATCGCCTTCGCCACGAACGTCAACGTCGCCCCCGCCTTGTCGCAGGACGCGGCCGCGCCGCCGCGCCGGCACAACCTGATGCCCGTGCCCGCGTCCGTGCGTTTCAACGCGGGCCGGCTGCCGCTGACGAAGGCCTTCGTGGTCGCCACGCGCGGCCACTCGGACGAACGCCTGCGCGACGGGATCAAACGCGCCGTCCGGCGGCTCGAAGACCGCACCGTGATGGAGCTACAGCGCAACCTTGCGTTCGACACCACGACGGCCCCGCTCGTCGTCGAATGCGCCGGGCCGGGCCGCGCCGTGCCCGCGGTCGACGAGGACGAGTCTTACGCGCTCGAAGTGACGGACAAACAGGCCACGCTCAAAGCGGCGACGACGGTCGGGGCGCTGCGCGGGCTTGAGACCTTCCTGCAACTCGTCGACGGCGACGCCGCGGGCTTCTACGTCCCGGCCGTCAGCATCAACGACCGCCCGCGCTTCCCGTGGCGCGGGCTGCTCATCGACGTGGCCCGCCACTGGCAGCCCGTCGAAGTCATCAAGCGCAACCTCGACGCGATGGCCGCCGTCAAGCTGAACGTCCTGCACTGGCACCTGACCGAGGATCAGGGCTTCCGCGTCGAGAGCAGGAAGTTCCCCCTCCTGCACCAGATGGGATCGGACGGCCTCTACTTCACGCAAGATCAGGTGCGCGAGGTCGTCGCCTACGCGCGCGAGCGCGGCATCCGCGTCGTGCCGGAGTTCGACCTGCCCGGCCACGCCACCGCTTGGCTCGTCGGCCACCCCGAATTGGGGAGCGCGCCGGGGCCGTACCAGATCGAGCGGCGGCCCGGCATCTTCGAGCCGACCCTCGACCCGACGCGCGAGGAGGTCTACAAGTTCCTCGACGCCTTCTTCGGCGAGATGGCCGCGCTCTTCCCCGACGCCTACATGCACATTGGCGGCGACGAGAACACGGGCAAACAGTGGGACAGGAACCCGAAGATTCAGGAGTTCATGAAGCGGCGCGGGCTGAAGGACAACCACGCGCTGCAAACCTACTTCAACCAGCGGCTCCTGAAAATCTTGCAGAAGCACGGCAAGCGCATGATGGGCTGGGACGAAATCTTCCAGCCCGACCTGCCGAAAGACGTGGTCATCCACTCGTGGCGCGGGCAGACGGCGCTGGCCGAGGCCGCGCGCCGCGGCTACGACGGCGTCCTCTCGAACGGCTACTACATCGACCTCATCTTCCCCGCCTCCGCGCACTACCTGAACGACCCGCTCCCCGAAGGCTCGACGCTCACGGCGGCCGAGGCCGCGCACGTCCTCGGCGGCGAGGCGACGATGTGGGCCGAGTGGGTCACGCCCGAAACTATCGACTCGCGCATCTGGCCGCGCACCGCGGCAATCGCCGAGCGGCTCTGGTCGCCGCGCGAGGTGCGGGACGTGGAAGACATGTACCGCCGCCTCGCGGTCACGAGCGTCCGCCTCGAAGAGCTGGGACTGACGCACGAGCGGAATCAGGGGATGATGCTGAGGCGTTTGGCGGGCGGCAGAGACGTTGCGCCGCTCGCGACTCTCGTCTCGCTCGTCGAGCCGGTCAAAGAGTACCGGCGCTACCAGCAGCGGCCGCAGACGATGCTCTCGCCGCTCACGGGCCTCGTCGACGCGGCGCGGCCCGACAGCGACGAGGCGCGCCGCTTCGCCGCGCACGCCGAGGCGCTGCTCTCCGACGCGCCGCGCTTCGCAACCGGCGCGACGGAACTCGGCGACGCGCTGGCCGCGTGGCAGCGGGCCGCGCCCGCGCTCG
>DATCVD010000740.1:0-3641 GCA_036567125.1 Pyrinomonadaceae bacterium
CGGGCCGTTGAAGGCCCGCGCGCCGCCCGCTTGGGAGCCGGCCGAAACGCCCGGCGCGTTTAGTGGCTGCCGCCCGTGGCGTTGTGGTTGGCGTTGTTGCCGTTGCCGGCCGCGCCCGCGGCGGCGACCTTCAGCTCGTTCTTGACGCTCTTCTTGCCGTCGATGCCGTTGGCGGCTTTGACGGCGGCGTCAACGTGCCCCCGGTTCGGCAGGCTGCCGCGCAGCGTGATGACCCCGTCGTTCACGTCCACGTTGATGTTCGAGTCTTCGAGGTCGTTGATGGCGGCGAGCGCGCCCCTCGTCTTGACGTGCAGCCAGCCGTCCTTGAGGCCGGAGCCGATCGTGTCGCCCTGCTCCTTCGCCCAGCCCGAGAACTCGCCCTTCCGGCGCTCGTAGTCGGCCTCGGTGACGTTAACACCCCAATCGCGGTTGGAGTTCGCGGTGTTGGCGTTGGCCGTGTTCGCGTTCGCGGCGTTGGCGTTCGCGGCGTTGGCGTTGGCGGCGCGGTTGGCGTTCGTCGCGTTGGCGTTCGAGTTGTTGGCGTTGTCGCCCGCCGCGCAGGCGGACGCGAGAGTGAGCATGGCGAGGGCCAGAGCGAAAACAGTCAGTCTCCTCATTTTCGTCTTCTCCTGTTTATGAAGGTGGAAGCATTGCCGGGCGCGTTCGGAGCGGCCGCGGCCACGCGAGGCGCACGGTGCGCCCCCGGCCGCGGCGGTTCCCGCGCTCGGAATCAGAACAAACGAGGGGCGAAAACTTGCGCCGCCTGCACGCAATTCATGCGAGGAGTTTGGGTCGAAGATGAAAGGGGCAACAGGTGTGCCGGAAGAAGCTGTTAGCCGTTAGCTGTTAGCTGTTAGCCAGAATGCAGGAAGCAGGAGGCAGGAGGCAGGAGGCAGAAAGCGGAAGGCGGGAGGCAGTCGTGCTCGGACTGCCTCCCCCCTTCGGTTTTAGCCGACGTTTGACGGCTGACTGCTGATCGCTCTTAGCTAACAGCTAACGGCTAACAGCTTCCTCACCACTTAATCGTCCCCTCTTTCGAGGTGTCGATCTCGGCCGCCTGCGGCGGAGCTTCGCCGAAGAGGTAGCCGCGCATGTTGGCGAAGAGGAACTCCTGCCCGTCGGGGCTGGACACGTCCACGCCGAAGTGGTTGATGACCTGCACCTGCTTCTGGAGCCACTCGCGCCAGCAGACCTGACAGATTTCCGTGGCGATGCGCTGGCCCAACTCGTTCGGGAAGGGCGCGAAGCCGAGCGGCGCGCGCCGCTCGCCGCAGTGCTTGCACTTGATTTGGTCGGTCATGGTTTTTACTGAAACTCCTTCGCGGCGGATTATAGACGAGCGGCCGCCGCGGGCGCGAACGCGCGCGCCTTCACGGCGTCGCGGCCTCGGCGGCGCGGATGGCCTCGATGATCTCGTCGTCGCGCGGGCGGAAGATCGAGAGCGGCTGAACCTTGCGGTGGCGCACGATGCCGCGCGAGTCGATGACGACGACGGCGCGGGCCGAACGGTTCGGCAGCCACGACTTCGCGCCGAACAGGCGGCTCACCTCGCCCCGCGGGTCGGAGAGCAGGGTGAGCGGCAGCTCGTGGTTCTCCGCGAACTTCTTGTGCGACTCGGCCGAGTCGGTCGAGATGCCGACCACTTCCGCGCCGGTCGCGCGGTAGGCCTCCCAGTTGTCGCGCACGGAGCAGAGCTGCTTCGTGCAGACCGGCGTCTCGTCGCCGGGGTAGAACAGGAGCACGATGGTGCGGCCGAAGTGATCGGCCAAGTGCCACTCGCGCCCCTGCGCGTCCCGCAAGGTGAAGTCGGGCGTCGGCTCGCCGACGTTAACCTGATAGTCAACTGTGCTCATCCCGTGTCCTCGCCGCGGCGCGGCTCGCGCCCGTCAAAATTTCTCTCACGTCTGGAAGTCTCGCACGTCTTTGAACGGCGTGTCGGGGTCGGTGAAGTCGGGCCGGTAGTAGTGGGCCGCCCCGTCGTACTCCTGCATCCAGCCCTCCTCCATGCCGAGCTCTTCGAGCAGCGAGACGGCGCGCCACCACTCCCGCTCCGAGATGCGGCGCGAGAGCAGAACGTAGCGCTCGTCGGTCGCCGCCTTGTTCGTCGCGTAGTACTGCGCCATCAGCGAGACCGCGACGCGCGGACTCAGCTCCCGCCCGATCCATTCGAGCGACTCGCGCACGCCCGCGATGTCGTTCGGCAGGACGAGCAGGCGCACGACCAGCCCGCGGCGCAGCCACCCCGACTCGTCGAAAACCAGTTTGTCGCCCGTCTGCCGGAACATCTCGGCGAGCGCCCGGCGCGCGTGCTCACTGTAGCCGGGGACTTTCGAGTAGGCGTAGCCCTCGCTTGAGTCGGCGTACTTGAGGTCGGGCAGGTAGATGTCAACTATTCCGTCGAGCAGGCGCAGCGTCTCGACCGAGTCGTAGGCGTTCGTGTTGTAAACGACGGGGAGGCGCAGGCCCTGCTCGGCGGCGATGAGGATGGCGCGGGCCATCTGCGGCGCGAAGTGGGTGGGCGAGACGAAGTTGATGTTGTGGCAGCCGCGCGCCTGAAGCTCCAGCATCATCGCGGCGAGCCGTTCGTGCGTCACCTCGTTCTTGATCTGCTCGCGGTGCGTCTGCGAAATCTGGTAGTTCTGGCAATAGACGCAGCGCAAATTGCAGTTGCCGAAAAAAATGTTGCCCGCGCCCCGCGTGCCGGTCAGCGCGGGTTCCTCGCCGAAGTGCGCCGTGTAGGAGGAGACGACGGGCAGGCGGCCCGAGTAGCAGCGCGCGAGTTCGTTGCGGGTGCGGTCGTTGCCGCAGTCGAGCGGGCAGACGGTGCAGCGTTCGAGCAGGCGCTCCAACGCCTCGACGCGCCGGCCGAGTTCGCCCGCCTCAAGCAGCGCGAGGTAAGAGGGTCTGTCGCTGTCGCCTGCGTCCGTCGTCACGTCTTTGTATAACTCCCTTTCGCGCGTCATTAAAAACTCTCTTTCGCGCGCCCCGGAAATCACCGAACCGCGCCCGCCGTGTTCTTAATCGGCCGCCGCGCTCACGCGCCCGGCTTGATGTTGAGCCGGTAGTGCGGGCCGCGCTGGCGGACGAGTTCAGCGGGCGCGTGGTGGCGGCTGAGCTGCCAGATGAAGTCCATCTCGGCCATGATGGTCGAGTGCGCGAGCCGCGCCTCGAAGATGAGCAGCACGCTCCCGTAGAAGAGGAACGACGCGCCGCCGAGGCCGAGCACGACGGGCACCCAACTGTAGCTGACGCCCGCGAAGGCGACCGCGCCGATGGCGACGCTCGTGGCGACGAACAGGCAGAGCGCGACGTAGAAGACCTTCATGCAGCGTTGGAGCAGGCGCGCGCGGCTCGTCAGCCTGTCGAGCTGGAGGAAGATGACGGCGCGGCGCTCGTCGGGCAGCGGCATCGCCTCGGCGTTGCCGGCGGCCATCGCCTCGAAGCAGTCGGCGAGCGCGCGGACGCGATCCACGACGCGGCCCAGACGGGTCGAGGTCGAAAGTATGAGCGCGCCGCACGCCGAGATCAAAACGGCGGGCGTGATCATCGCCGTCAGCACGGCCAGCGACTGCGAGAGTGAGTCCACGGTTCGTCAGTCTGTGCGCGCGGCCCGCGTCTCGGCGCGCCCGCCCGCGCCCGCC
>DATCVD010000741.1:0-2813 GCA_036567125.1 Pyrinomonadaceae bacterium
CGCGCCGCCGAAGCCGCCGCCCGACGCGGGGTCACGACCCGTCACGAAGTCGCAGCCGGGTGCAGCGTCGCGGCCCGGCCCGGTCGAACAATCCCCCGGCAAGGTTTCTGAAGAGATGCCGAAACGAAAACCAGTCCGCACGCCCGACCCCGTCCCGCCCGCGCCGCGCGAGACGCTCTTCGGCGAGATCGCGCCGCAGGACGAACTCTCGCTCGGCCGGCCCGGCGAGACGCTCGAAGACATACGCGAAGACGTGGGCCTCTGCATGCGCTGCCCGCTCTGCTGCGAGGGGCGCTCGAAGATCGTCCACAGCGAGGGCAATTCGCAGGCGCGTTTGATGTTCGTCGGCGAAGCGCCGGGCGCGGACGAGGACGCGCAGGGCCGCCCGTTCGTCGGCCGCGCGGGACAGTTGCTCAACAAGATCATCGAGGCCATCGGCCTCAAGCGCGACGACGTGTTCATCGGCAACGTCAACCGCTGCCGGCCGCAGAACAACCGCACGCCCACGTCGGCCGAGGCCGCCGTCTGCAAGCCGTTCCTGCTGCGCGAAATATCAATCGTCCGCCCCGAAGTGATCGTCGTCCTCGGCAACACGGCGATGCACAACCTGCTCGACACGAAGGTGGGCATCACCAAAGTGCGCGGCACGTTTCAGGACTACAAGGGCATCAAGGTGATGCCCACCTTCCACCCGGCGTACCTGCTGCGCGACCCGTCGAAGAAGCGCGAGACGTGGGAGGACATGAAGAAGGTGCGCGACTACCTGAGCAAGGCGAAGCCGAGTGAGTAAGGGCGTGACAGCGCCGCGGGGCGGATCGCTTCCCTTCGGCCGGGTGGCCGCCGCCTTTCGCCTCACACTCGCCGGGCTTTCGGCTCCCAAGTCAGTGGCGGGCGAAGTCTTCGCCTCCGTGACGGCGTTCGTCCTCTTCCCCGTCTTACTTTGCGCGTTTGCGCTGACGGGCAAGTCGTGAGGACGTGGTAAGGTCGAGCCGATGTCCAAGCTCTCACTCTTCGACGACGAGCCGGCGGCCGGCGACGAGACGCCCGAAGCGGTCAACGCCGAACTCCTCCAGCGCGCCAAGCAGCTGCCGCAGTACCGCGAGCGCATCTTCATCTTCGGCGCGGGGCGGCGCGGCGCGCGCGTCGCCGTAGTGGGCGAATCGCCCGGCCCGCCCGACATCGACTCGGGCCAGCCCTTCATGGGGCCGGCCGGCCAGATGCTCGACAAAATCCTCCTCTCCGTCGGCCTGCGCCGCGACGACTGCTACCTGACCAACGTCGTCAAGATGATCTCGACGGGCGACGAACTGACGCCCGACGTGCTCAAGTTCTTCACGCCCTACCTGCACCGCGAGCTGGCCGCCGTCCGCCCGCAGGTCATCATCAGTTTCGGCAACACGCCCACGCGCGCCCTGCTCCGCACCAAGAAACCGATCTCGCAGATGCGCGGCGAGTTCCACGACTACCACGGCGCGCAACTGATGCCCACCTTCAATCCGGCCTATCTTTTGCGCGACCCATCGAAGAAGCGCGAAGTCTGGGAGGACATGAAGAAGGTGCGCGACCTGCTCGCCGCCAAGTGAGCCGCGCGCCGGGTCGCCGGACGCCGACAAAGAGCCATGAGCATCCGCTTCAGCCGCGACGCGGCCTTCGTGATCGGCACGCTGACCCCGGTGGCCGAGACGATCCGGCGTTGGAGCACTTGGCGCGAAGACCCGGCCGCGTACTTCGACGACTTCTTCCTCGCGGGGCTGCTGCTCCACGGCGCGTGGCGCGTTTACAGAGACCCGCGCGCGGGGCAGCGTTTCCTCGCCGCCGGGTGGGGCTTCGCGTGCGGGATGATCTACCCGAGTTTCTTCTTCCAGTTGGAGCGCGTCCGAGCGGGTTTGCCCGACCCCGCGCCCGTCCCGTCGGAGTGGGTGCTCGCCATCAAGGCCGCCGGCTTCGCCGTCGCAATCCTGTCGCTCGTCCTCGCCCTGCGACCGCTGCCGGAAGGACAAAGCGAACGGGCCGCGCGGTCGGACTGAGGCGACCGCCCGACACGCCCGCGCCGAAACTTCCGCGCCGAATGTTTCCCGCCGGCCCTTCGCCGGAAGATTCCCGCCGCCCGCGCTTCCCTTTTCTCGCCGCGCCGCGTTAACTTCTGAGGCGTGCCGAGCACGAACGCCCCCGTCAGGACTCCCGACCACGACGCCCACAGTGAGACGAGCCGAGACGACGCCCCGCAGTTCGCGGAGGTGGCCGTGCCCGTGCGCGTGCAGCGCACCTTCACCTACCGCCTGCCCGCCGCGCTGGCCGACGAGGCGCGCATCGGCTCGCGCCTGCTCGTGCCCTTCGGCCGCAAGCTCGTCACCGCCTACGTCGTCGCGCTCCACGACGAACTCGACCCCTCGGTCGAACTCGAAGAAGCCGAGATCAAAGAGGCCGAAGAGCTGCTCGACGCCGAGCCGCTGGTCACGCCGGAGGTCTTGGAGATCACGCGCTGGATCGCCGACTACTACGCCGCGCCGTGGGGCGAAGTCATCAAGGCCGCGCTGCCCGCCGGCCTGAACGCGACGGTCGAGCAGGTTCTGACCGTCACCTCGGACGGCCGCGACGAACTCGCGCGCCTGCCGCCGCGCCGCGCCGAGACGGCGAAGGCGCGCCTGCTGCGACTCGCCGCCGACGAGACCGAGATCACGCTCCGGCGCGCCGCGCTCGAAATCGGAGCGGCGCGCGCCGGCGCGGCCGTGCGGCAACTCGAACGCTCAGGCTGGATCACCGTTCACCACCGCCAGCGCACCGCGCTCGCCCGCACGAAGCGCCGCAAGGCC
>DATCVD010000742.1:0-2640 GCA_036567125.1 Pyrinomonadaceae bacterium
TCAACCCGACCGTGCCGCCGGGCGTGACGCACCAGCGGACGGCGTCGGGCGCGGGCGCTGCCGTCAGCTTCGACCCGGCGATGCGGCGGCTGCGCAAGCGCTACGAGAGCGCGCAGAAACGCGGCGAGCAGCAGATGAAGACGCTCACCGCGGAGACCGGCGGCCGGATACTTCTCCCCGTCTCGGACGAGGAACTCGTCGCGCAGGGCGAGGAGGTGGCCCGCGAGATTGGCACGCAGTACGTCGTCACCTACACGCCGAAGCGCGCGCTCGCCGACGCGCCCCCGACCGAGTACCGCCGCCTCACCGTCACGCCCCGCCGCAACGGCCTTGAGCTGCGCGCCCGCCGCGGCTACGTCGCCGCCGGCATGACTCAAGAAGCGAAAGAAAGGCCGTGAATCGTCTATCGTGAATCGTCAATCGTCAATCGTGAATCGAGGGAAGCAGTCTCTATTTACGATTCACGATTGACGATTGACGATTCACGGCCTCTGAGTTGACGCCGCCGCGAGCGACGCCCTATCATTCACAACTCGCACGCCGGAGTGGCGAAATCGGTATACGCACCAGACTCAAAATCTGGCGGGGGCAACCCCATGTCGGTTCGAGTCCGACCTCCGGCATTCCCAAGATTCAAGTTAACGCCCGCGCGCCTTCCCCTCACACGCACGTCTCAATTCCCCGCCGAATAAATTGCGATGCCCCAGAAGTTGATGTCGGGCGGCAGCGCGTTCCAGTCGTCGAAGGAGTGAGAGTCGTCCGCCTTGTAGCGGAGGCGATACTTGCCCGCCGGCAGTGAGATGACCGTGTCGACGAGGCGGTTCTTGCCCGCGCCGCCCGCGTGCGTGGTCTGGGCCTCCTTCATCTCCCAGACGGGCTTGCCCGTCGCGGCGTCCTCGATCCAGCCCCAGTCGTACATCTGCCCGCCCGTGCCCTCGCCGATGGCGAACAGGCGCACGCTCGCGGCTCTGGCGAGCACGAACTCGGCCGTCTTGTCCTCGTCGTCGGCGACGCGCGTGATCTGCGCGAGCGGCGTCTTGGCCGCCAGCCCCGCCGGCATCGGCTTCGAGTACAGCTCGCCGTGCACGCCCGTCAGCCGCCGCGCCTCGTCGCGCCGCCCCGTGCTGACGAGCACGCGCGCCTGCGTCTGCAACTCCGTCTTGTAAACGTCGGCGTAGGGCTTCCCGGCGAGCGCCCTGAGCTGGCCCTTCAACTCTTCGGGCGCGGCCTGCCAGTTGATCGCGGGCATCGCCTCGCCGAACTTCGCGGGGAAGACGAAGGTCTTCAGGAACGCGAGGCCGACGGGCGAGCTTAGCACGTCGCCCGAGCCGAGGTCGGTCGGGCGGCTCAGGTTGTCGGTGTTCGCCATGGCGATGAAGGTCAGATTCTGATCCGGCACTTTGAGGATGAGCGACGAGTTGCCGATCCAGTAGCCGTAGTGCCAGAGCAGCCGCGTGCCGCGGTAGTCCTGCGTGAACCAGCCCAAGCCGTAGGGGAGCCGCTCGCCCTTCGTCGAGGCGAAGGGCGTGAAGGCGAGCTGCTGCGTCTCCCTCGTCAGGAATTTATTCTGATCGACGGCGATGTCGTACTTCGCCATGTCGAGGACTGACGCGATCAGCCCGGCCGAAGTGCCGAAGTAGGTCGGGTACTTGATCGGGACGGGGTTCGACTTGTCGTCCAGCCCGTAGGCGCGCGCCATCGTCTGCGAGACGCGGTCGAAGCGCTGCCGCCACTTGTCGGTGACGAGCGCAGCGGTCGGCGGCGACAGGTGCGAGTGGACGAGCTTCCACTCGCCTCCCTGTCTGTTCCAGACGAAGGAGGCGCGGTGCGGGCCGTCCTTGCGCGTCTGGCCGTTCGGCAGCGCGACCGTCCCGCCGAAGTAGCCGGTCGCGAGCGCCGCGTCGCCGTAGACGGCCACGCCCAGCTCGCGCATCTCGAAATTCACCTTCACGCCGGAGCCGAACGCGCGGCGGAGCTCGTCCACGTCGGTGAAGGTGCGCAGGCCGTCGCCCTCCGGCCGGAAGCCGTTCTGCTCGGCGCTCAGGCGGCGCGCGATCCTGTCAACGTCGCCCGCGTTGTAGGCGGCGACGAGTTCCGCGACCGCCGCCGCGACCTCCGACTCGGCGCGCGGGTCGGCCCCGGCCGGCGACTTCGTCCGCACGGCGGGCGGGACGTTCGGCGCGGTCTCGTCCATCCCGAGCGGGTCGAGGATGTCGGCGATCAGAATCTCCGCGAACGACCTGCCCGTGGCGCGCTCGACCACCTTGTCCAGCTCGCCGAAGCGGTTGCCGTTGTAGCTGTAGCGCTCGCCCGGCGTGCCCTCGGAGGTGTGCGAGAGCAGGTGCTTGACGCGGACGACGCCGGGGCTGTCGAGGTTGACGCCGTACTTCGAGACCGGATCGTCGAGGCCGATCTTCCCTTCCTGCACGAGCCGCATGACGACGGTCGAGGCGAACGTCTTGGTCAGCGACGCGAGGTGGTAGGGCGTGCGCTCGGTCGCGGGAATCTTCTTTTCGGGGTCGGCGAAGCCGAAGCCCTTCGCCCAGACGACCTTCTGATCCTTGACGACCGCCGCCGAGAGCGACGGGATGCGAAGCTCCTGCCGCAAGCCTTCGATCAGTCGTTCGAGTTGCGCGAGCC
>DATCVD010000743.1:0-7234 GCA_036567125.1 Pyrinomonadaceae bacterium
GCCTCCTCCGAGACGCGCGCGAGCCGCTCGCGGTCGGCTCGCAGTTCCGCCCCCAGCGACGCGCTGTCGGCCGATTGCACGCTCGACGCCTCCGTCAGGCGGCGTCCGACCGTCTCGGCCTCGCGGTTGACGCGCGCGAGCAGCCGCGCCGCCGTCACGCGCGCGGCCAGCGTGTCGCGGTAGGCTTCGGCGAGCGCGGGGTGCTGCTGCTCGATCTCGCGGAGCGCGCGGCGTTCTTCTCCGGTCAGCTCGCGCGTGAAGTAGCGCAGCTCGGCGGCCGTGACGCCGTCGGCCGACAGCCGGTCGCGCAGCCGCCGCATCCAGAAGACGCGGTAGACGACGATCATCGCGGCGACGAGCAGCCCGGCGACCGCGCCCAAGCCGAGCGTGGTCATCGCGACGAGCAGCCACTCGCCCGGCGACTCGTCGGCCGCGAGGTAGCGCAGGAAAAAAAAGGCGGGCGCGGGCAGCGCGAGCAGCAGGAAGGCGAGCCACGGCGCGACCTGCAAGAGCCGCAGTGTGAGTCGCTCGCCGCCGGTCAGTTTCGCGTCGCTTCTGGTCATCGTTGGCCCGCCGTTCTCGTTGGTGTGGGATGCGCTCGCCGCGTGGTTGGTTATATAATCACTGACGCCCGGCCGACAAGCCCGACAGACTGCGGAGGCCCGATGAGACGAACTCCGAACTTGAAGCTGACGCTGCTCGCGGCGGTCGCGGCCTTCTGCTGCGTGCTGCCGACGGGCGACTTCATCGCCGCGCAGGGCGCGCGCCGCGGCCCCGTCCGCCCCGTGACGATCCCCGTCACCGTCCGCCTCGAAGCCGACGGGCCGCGCGACGAGGAGTTCCGCACCGTGAACCTGACCGTGCTCGAAGACGGCGAGCGGCAGGAGATACTGGCGACGCGCAGCGCGGCCGACCGCTCGCCGCTCTACGTGGCCCTGCTCGTGCAGGACGACCTCGTCCCGTCGGTCGCCACCGAGATCAGCGCGCTCGCCTCCTTCGTCCGCCGCCTGCCCGAAGGCTCGCAGGTGCTCGTCGGCTACATGCGCGCCGGCTCCATCCAGATCAGACAGAAGTTCACGGCCGACCGCGAGCGGGCCGCGAAGGCGCTGCGCATCCCGGTCGGGTCGCCCAGCGCCGGCCCCTACAACCCTTACGTCTCCGTCCGCGAGGCGCTCAAACGCTACCAGTCGCAGCCCGTCGGCCGCCGCGCCATGATCGTCGTCAGCGACGGACTCGACGTGTCGCGCGGCGTGGACAGCTCTCGCCCCGGCCAGAGCGTCGACCTCCAGCGCGCCATCGACGAGGCGCAGCGGCGCGGCGTCGCCATCTACACGATCTTCGCGCCGACCTTCGGCAGCGACACGAACCGCCTGCTCGCCGGCAACGGGCTGGACTCGCTCTCGCGCCTCGCGAAAGAGACGGGCGGGCGCACGTTCAACCAACTCCCTTCGGCCCCCGTCAGCTTCGAGCCGTTCCTGCGCCAGATCGAGTCGCGGCTCGCGCGGCAGATCGCGCTGACCTACCTCTCGACCCACGGCGACAAGGGCTACCACCGCATCGAGATCGAGACGGCCCTCGCGGACGTGGAGATCGCCCACCCGACCGGCTACCGCCGCCAGTAGCCGCGGCGACTCATCGCCGGCTCATCGGCGCGCGGAAAAACTCTTCCGGGGACTTCATGCACTTCAAACAGTTCTACCTCGGCTGCCTCGCGCACGCCTCCTACCTCGTCGGCTCCGACGGCGAGGCCGCGGTCGTCGATCCGCAGCGCGACGTCGATCAGTACCTCGCCGAGGCAGAAGCGCACGGCCTCGAAATCAAGTACGTCGTCGAGACGCACCTGCACGCCGACTTCGTCAGCGGCCACTGCGAGCTGGCCGCGCGCACGGGCGCGGAGATCGTCTTCGGCCGCGCGGCGCGCGCGGCCTTCCCGCACCGCGCCGTCTCGGACGGCGACGAGATTCGCGTCGGCCGCGTCCGCCTGCGCTTCGTCGAGACGCCCGGCCACACGCCCGAAGGCGTCTCCGTACTCGTCATCGACACGGAAGTCTCGGACGAGCCGCAGAAAGTTTTGACGGGCGACACGCTCTTCATCGGCGACGTGGGCCGCCCCGACCTCGCCGGCTCGAAGGGCTTCACGTCCGAGCAGATGGCCGCGCTGCTCTACGACAGTCTGCACGGGAAGCTGCTGAAACTCGACGACGCGGTCGAAGTCTTCCCGGCGCACGGCGCGGGCTCGATGTGCGGCCGCAACATCTCGAAAGAAACCTCCTCGACCATCGGCCGGCAGCGCCGCACCAACTACGCGCTCGCGCCGATGCCGAAGGACGAGTTCGTCCGCATGATGACGAGCGACTTGCCGGCCGCGCCCGCCTACTTCTCGCGCGACGCCGAGATCAACCGCACCGGGGCGGCCGCGCTCGACTCGCTGCCGCGCCCCGCCCCCCTCGCGCCCGCCGATGTCCTGCGGCTCCAGCGCGGGGGCAGCCATCTCGTGCTCGACGCGCGCCCGGCCGCACAGTTCGGCGCGGGCCACGTGCCCGGCGCGCTCAACGTCGGACTCGGCGGCCAGTTCGCCACGTGGGCCGCGAGTCTGATAAGGCCGGAAGCGAAGATCATCCTCGTCGCCGAAGACGAAGCGAAGGTTGACGAGGCCGTGATGCGGCTGGCGCGGGTCGGACTCGAAACGGTCGCGGGCAACCTCGGCGGCGGGATGTCCGCTTGGCACGAGGCCGGTTTAGAGACCGCGACGGTCGAGCAAATCTCGGTCGAAGACCTGCGCCGCCGTCTCGACGAGGAACCCGACCTGCAAGTCCTCGACGTGCGCCGCGCGGCCGAGTACGACGCGGGCCACGTACCCGGCGCGCGCCTCTCCACGTTAGCCTCGCTCGACTCCGACCCGCTCGAAGGTCTCGATCCCGAGCGCCCCGTCGCCGTCATCTGCGCGGGCGGCTACCGTTCGAGCGCCGCCACGAGCCTGCTCGCCCCGCGCGGCTTCCGCCGACTCCTCAACGTCACCGGCGGAACGTCGGCCTACGTCAACGCCGGCTTCCCCGTGGAAAGAAACGACGAACGGTGAATGCGGCGACTCGTGATAGCGCATCTCGCCCGATCTCACGACGAACGACCCCGCCAAGCAGCGGCAGGAGCAGTCGGGCGGCCTGACTATCGACGACTCCACATGAAAGGAAAATTAAGAGTTAAGAGTTAAGAATTTAAGAAACTGCTTTCATCCTTCATTCTTCATTCTTCATTCTTCATTCTTCATTCTTCGTCTCCGTATCGAGGTGCGCGACCGTCGCGCCGGGGCCACCGCGTTCGGGCGGGGCGTCGGTGAAGTCACGGACGAAGGGCGTGCGTTCGAGGATGGCGCGCACGGCCGCGCGCTGCACGTAGCGGCCCCGGCCGTGGATGATGCGGACGCTGCGGAAGCCGGCCGCGCGCGCTTCCTCCAAGTACGCCTCGACGACGCGCCCCACGTCGCGCGGCGCGAAGGCGTGCAGATCAATCGTGTCCGTGATCTCAAGCCGGACGGGTTCGGGGAACGGATCAAACTCGTCGCCGGGGGCGGCGGCGAACCCGGCCTCTTCGTCCTCGGCCCGCGCGTCTTCGCCGGACGCGGGGCCCTCCCGGTCGCCGCGCCCCGCCCGCAGTCTCCTCAGCCAGTCGCCTAAACTCATCCCGAAACACCGCGCGCGTGCCATTCTTGACACCCGCCGCGGGCGCAACTTACACTCGCGCATCCTTAGAGTTTTAAGAGCAAGTTACACAACACACTTCGCGCCTTTGCGCCTACGCGCGGCCCCTCTCCGTTCGGAGAAGCAGGCCCGCGTTGGTGACGCGGGGGCGCAAAGAAGGCGGCCTGAGTTTACCGCCGTTCGAAGGAGAGGATAGAAACGATGGGCAGAAGAAACAAGGTCACGGTGGTCGGGGCGGGGAACGTCGGCGCGACCGCGGCCCACTGGCTGGCGGCGAAAGAGCTGGGCGACGTGGTGCTCGTGGACATCATGGAGGGCGTGCCGCAGGGCAAGGCGTTAGACCTCGCGCAGGCCGCGCCGGTCGAGGGCTTCGACGCGCGCATGACGGGATCGACCAACGACTACGCGCAGACCGCGAACTCCGACGTGGTCATCATCACGGCGGGGCTGCCGCGCAAGCCCGGCATGAGCCGCGACGATCTGCTGAAGACGAACGCCGGGATCGTCACGACCGTCACCGAGCAGGTCGCGCAGCACTCGCCCGACGCGATCCTGATCATCGTCTCGAACCCGCTCGACGCGATGTGTCAGGTGGCGCTGCGGCGTTCCGGCTTCCCCAAGCACCGCGTGATCGGCATGGCCGGCGTGCTCGATTCGGCGCGGATGCGCTGCTTCTTGGCCGAGGCGCTCGACGTGTCGGTCGAGAACGTGACGGCCTTCGTGCTCGGCGGCCACGGCGACACGATGGTTCCGCTGCCGCGCTACTCGACCTGCGCCGGCATCCCCGTCACCGAGCTGCTGCCGAAAGAGAAGCTCGATCAGATCGTCGCGCGCACGGCGAACGGGGGGGCCGAGATCGTGAAGCTGCTCGGCTTCGGTTCGGCCTACTACGCGCCGTCGGCCGCGGCCGTCGAGATGACCGAGGCGATCCTGAAGGACAAGAAGAAAATCCTGCCGTGCGCCGCGTACCTCGAAGGCGAATACGGCATCAACGGCCTCTACGTCGGCGTGCCGTGCAAGCTCGGCGCGCGCGGCCTTGAGCAGATCATCGAGATCAACCTGACGGCCGAGGAGCGCATCGCCTTGCAGAAGAGCGCGGCCTCCGTGCAGGAGTTGGTCAACGTGCTCGGCATCTGACGCCGCGCGCCACGCGTGAGACCGGAGCGGCGGGGACGAGCGGCGAACACTCGTCCCCGCCGCTTCTCACTTAACAGGACGGAGAACCCCGTGAGCGCACCGCGGAGACGGACGGCGACGACGACGTGCCTGCTGCTGTCACTGCTGTCGCTCGTCTCGGTCGCACAGCTCCGCGCGCAGACGCAAACGCCGACTCCGACTCCGACGCCGACTCCGACAACAGTCCCGACCCCTGCCCCGACGCCACGGCCGACGCCCGCGCCGCTGCCGCCGAAGTTCCGCCAGCGGCGAACCGGCCTCGTGCTCGAACGCCCGTCGCGCGCCGGACGGTTCTACGACGTGGCGGGCCGCCGCGCCGCGCTCTTCGGCTACGAGCACCGCCACGCGGAGGCGTGGGTCTACCCGCTCAAAATCCTCGACCGCCTCGAAGTCTCCTTCCGCGTCGAAGGCTACCCGCTCGAATTCTCCGGCGCGGACACGCTCGCGCACGTCTCCGTCCGCCCGGAGGCGACCGTCTTCACCTACTCGCACGCGGCCTTCACCGTCCGCCAGACCGTCTTCGTCGCCGCCGACGAGCCGGGCCTCGTCATGCTCTTCGACGTGGAGTCGGCGCTGCCTTTCCAACTCTCCGTCTCCTTCCGCCCGCGCCTGCGGCTCTCTTGGCCCGCCGGGCTGATGACCGGCAACCTGAGCTGGGACGAAAGGCTCCGCGCCTACTTCATCACCGAGGAGTCGAGGCGCTACGTCGGCGTGCTGGGAAGCCCGCGCGCGCGCGACGTGTCGGTGATGCCGTATCAGGAGGAGCCGCGCGACGCGCCCGCGCGCTTCACCGTCGATCTCTCGGCCGCGGAGTTGGCCGACAGACTCGTGCCCGTCGTCGTCGCCGGCTCGGTCGAGGGGCGCGAGCAGGCGCGCGCCGCCTACCAGCGAATACTCGCGACGACGCCCGCGCTCTACGAGCGCACCGTCGCGCACTACGAACGCCTGCTCGCCGAGACCGCTTCAATCGAGACGCCCGACCGGCGGCTCGACGACGCGTTCGACTGGGCGCGGGTCGGCATCGACAAGGGCGTCGTGACGAGTCCGCTGCTCGGCACGGGGCTGGTCGCCGGCTACCGCACGTCGGGCGAGTCCGAGCGCCCCGGCTTCGCGTGGTACTTCGGCCGCGACTCGATGTGGACGGCGCTCGCAACCACCGCTTACGGCGACTGGCGGACGACGCGGGCCGCCCTCGAATTCCTGAAAAAATTCCAGCGCGCCGACGGCAAAATTCCGCACGAGATTTCGCAGAGCGCGTCGCTCCTCCCGTGGTTCACCGATTACAAGTACCCGTGGGACAGCGCCGACGCCACGCCGCTCTACGTCGTCGCGCACGCCGACTACTTCCGCGCGAGCGGCGACAGGAAGTTTCTTCAAGACAGTTGGGAGTCAATCGCCAAAGCCTACCGCTGGGCGGAGGCGACCGACACGGACAAGAACGGTCTGGTCGAGAACACGACGTTCGGCCACGGGTGGGTCGAGGGCGGCGACCTCTACCCGCCGCACGAGGAGATTTACCAGCAGGGCGTCTGGATCGCCGCGGCGCGCGCCGCCGCCGAACTCGCCGCCGCGTCGGGCGACGCGGAGTTGAGGGCGCGCGCCCTCGCCTCGGCCGAGCGCACGCGCGAGGCGACCGAGAAAACTTTCTGGCTGCCGCACCGCGGCTTCTACGCCTACGCGACGAAGCGGCGGACGACGGAACCCGTCGAGGCGGAGAAAGGCCCGAACCGCGCCGCGCGCCAGTCGCGCCTGAACGAACTCGCCGCCGCGACCGTCTTCGACGAAGACACGGTCATGCCGTCCGTCCCGCTCTGGTTCAAAACCCTGCGGGACGAGCGCGCGCAGACGCAGATCGACCGCCTCGGCGCACACGCCCTCGCCACCGACTGGGGCGCGCGCCTGCTCTCAAGCGAGAGCCGCCTCTATGATCCGCTCTCCTACCACCACGGCTCGGTCTGGCCGCTCTTCACCGGCTGGGCCTCGCTCGCCGCGTACAACTACGGCCGCCCGCACGTCGGCCGGCAGGCGCTCTTGGCGAACGCGCTGCTCACCTTTCAGGGTTCGCTCGGCCACGTCACGGAGCTTCTGTCCGGCGACTTCAACGCGCCCTTCGGCCGCTCCTCGCACCACCAAATCTGGTCGCAGGCGATGGTCGTCACGCCCGCCTTGCGCGGCCTCTTCGGACTCGAAGTGTCGGACGAAGGGAACTCGCTCCGCTTCGCGCCGCAACTGCCGGCCGACTGGGACGGGGCCGAAGTCCGCCGCGTCCGCGCGGGCGCGCGCAGCGTCTCGATCAAGCTCAGCCGGCGCGGCCCGACGGAGACGCGAATCACCGTCCGGCAGGAGCCGGGCGGCGACGG
>DATCVD010000744.1:0-3230 GCA_036567125.1 Pyrinomonadaceae bacterium
TCGCCGCGGCGCGCGCGTCGGGCCGCGCCGGGGCGGCCGCGATGATGGGCGTCAAGGGCCGCTCGAAGCAGAACGTGCTGACGCGCCAGCAGGCGGCCAAGCAGAAGGACGAGGCCGAGCGCAAGAAGGTGGCCGACACCATCGAGGCCATCTACGGCAAGACGAAGACGCAGGTCGAGGCGAAGCTCGCCGCGCTCGACGAGGAAGTCAACTCGATCTTCGACTCCGGCACGGACGCCGCGCTCGCCGCGATGAAGGCCTACGTCGAGGCGCGCATCGACGCCTACAAGGAGGAGCGCTACTCCGGCGCCATCGGCAAGGGCCGCTGGATCAGGGATCAGTTCAAGGGGCTGCCCGAGGCGGCCAACCGTTTCTACGTCGAGGGGCGCGACCTCTTCGCGCGGCTGATGGACAGGGTCATCGTCCGCGTCGCCAACCTCGTCGAGCAGCGCCTGCGCGAGTCGAAGGCGCTGGTCGCCGCCGGCCAGAGTGAGATCAAGAAGTACGTCGACGGCCTGCCGAAGAATTTGAAGTCGGTCGGGCAGGCGGCGCAGAAGGAGGTGGCGGGCCGCTTCAAGGAGTTGGAGCAGGGCATCGAGGACAAGAAGGGGCAGCTCGCCTCGCAGCTCGCGCAGAAGTACAAGGAGGCCTTCGCCAAGGCCGACAAGGCGCTCAAGGAGATTCAGGACTCGAACAAGGGGCTGGTGCAGAAGTTCGTCGAGAAGCTCGGCGAGATCATCAAGATCATCAGCGAGTTCAAGGGCAAGCTGATGGCCGCGCTCCGCAAGGGCTGGTCGGTCATCAAGGGCATCCTAGCCGACCCCATCGGCTTCCTCGGCAACCTGATCGCGGCGCTCAAAGCTGGCTTCAACCAGTTCAAGGCGAACATCAAGACGTGGCTCGTCAAGGGCCTCATCGGCTGGCTCTTCGGCGCGCTCGCCGAGGCCGGCGTGACGCCGCCGGCCGACTTCTCGCTGCCCTCGATCCTCAAGCTCGTCCTCCAGATCCTCGGCATCACCTACGAGCGGGTGCGCGCCAAGGCCGTCAAGCTCTTGGGGCCGGCCGCCGTCGCCGTCATCGAGCAGCTCGTCAAGTACGTGCAGACGCTGATGACGGGCGGGCCGGCCGCGCTGTGGGCGCAGGTCAGCGGCGATCTGGCCGACCTGAAGGAGCGCGTGCTCGGCGACATCCGCGACATGATCATCGTCGAGGTGATCAAGGCGGCGGTGCTGAAGATCGTCTCGATGTTCAACCCCGTCGGCGCGTTCGTGCAGGCGGTGCTGGCGATCTACAACACGGTGATGTTCGTCGTCGAGCAGGCGAGCCGCATCGCGGCGCTCGTCTCGTCCGTCATCGACTCGGTCGCGGCCATCGCGGGCGGCGCGATCGGCGCGGCCGCGAACAGGATCGAGCAGGCGCTCGGCGCGGCGATCCCCATCGTCATCGGCTTCCTCGCGCGACTCGTCGGCGTCGGCGGCCTGCCGAAGAAGGCCACGGCCGTCGTCAAGAAGGTGCAGACGGCCATCGACAAGGCCATCGACAAGCTCTTGGGCAAGGCCATCGCGTTCGTCAAGAAGACTGCCGGGAAGCTCGGCATCAAGGAGCGCACCCCCGAGGAGAAGAAGCGGGACTTGGAGAAGGCCGGGCGCGAGCTGAAGCCGAAGGTCAACGCGCTGATGGCGAAGGGCGTCCACCCGCTCGTCCTCAAGGCGCGCCTCGCCGCATGGAAGTTGCAGTACCGGCTGACCACGCTGGAGCTGCGCGGCCGGCAGCTGGTCGCCACCATCAACCCGGAACTCACCCTCGCCGAGGGCTGGACGTTCGAGGACGCGCAGGTCTTCAGCGTCATCGACAAGATCGCGAAGGAGATGGTCGCCGAGGCGTACAAGGAGAAGAAGGCGGCGGAGAAGGAGTCGAAGTCGCCCACGGCCAAGATAAAGGTCACGGATCAGGAGGGCAAGCAGGTCGAAGTAGATCAGACGCAGATCGATCTCCGCAAGCGCAGCTCGCCGGCCGCCGGCGTCGTCGTGATGGGCAAGGGCCGGCAGCACGTGACCGTCGGGGAGACCGAAGGCGGCACGCCGATCGTCTTCGAGCACGGCGTGGAGCAGGCCCCCTCCAAGGACAAGGAGAGCAAGTGGCAGGGCATCGGCCCCGGCGGCGGCGCGAAGGGGCGTCACTACGGGCCGCTCGCCGAGAAGCTGAAGGGCAAGCCCGTGGGCGACTGGATGAAGCTGCTGGCGACGGGCAAGCCGCTGCCGAAGGAGGCCGAGCCGCACGCGGGCGACCTCGGCGAACTCTACGGGCTGATGATGGCGAAGGAGCCGAGCCACAGCGGCCGCAGTCACCGCCGCGACCTCATCTACTCGCAGATGGGGATCGACCTGATGACCGGGCCGGACGCCAAACCCCTCGAACAGGTGGCCGGCCCGGCGGGGCTCCACCCGGCGGCCTTCGGCGGCGCGCAGATGGGGGCGAGGCTGGTCACGCAGGAGATGCGGGGCACCAAAGGCATGGCGACGCTCACGCCGAAGCTGCAGGAGCTGAAGGATAAGAGGCGCGGGCGCGAGCGCGAAATGCTGATCGCGTGGTTCCAGAAGCACAAGGCCGACCTACCGCTCTTCCCGAAGGAGAAGAAGCCCACCCTCGACGACGTGGAGAAGTTCATTCGTAGTAAACTCGGCGAGATTTTCAAGCGGTGACTCGTCAAGGAGGTGACGGATGGCAGCGGACTCTAACCAGCAGGGCGTTCACGGCGTGCTCGACAGCGGGGTGACGCGCGAGCTGTTCGAGGAGACGGCCGCGGAACTGGGCCTCGTCAGGCAGGACACTTGGGAGGCGCGGGGCGAGGGGCAGGCTTACGAGCAGGTCTGGGCGACGCCCGACAAGACGCGCGCCGTCAACTACGTCGAAGACCCGCTCTCGGGGATGTCCTACGTGCACTTTCGCGGGGACGACCTCGAAGAGCTGATGGAAGAGTTCGGGGACAAGCTCTCCACCTTCTGGCCCGACGAGCTGATCGGGCTGTTCCACGAGGCGACGGAGCACAACGAGATCGTGGACTACCTCTACCGCCTCGCCATCGCCTTCCCCGACTTCGACCCGGAGGTCTTCACGATCTTCGAGGGCGTCGCCGCCGACGCCCCGCACCCGAAGCTCCGGCTCGCGGGACTCGACGCGCTGGCCTACCGCACGTGGCCGCAGAGCCGCGCCGTCGTCGAGCGGGTCGC
>DATCVD010000745.1:0-3050 GCA_036567125.1 Pyrinomonadaceae bacterium
GCCGCAGCCGCGGCCGTAGCGGCGCGCGACGCGAACGAACACTGCCGCGCGCCGCGCGCGACCCGACGGCCATGCCATACCTCGTTGACGGCAACAACGTGATGGGGCAGCGCGTCGGCTGGCACAGGGACAAGCGGCGCTCGCGCCTCCTGTTGCTCGACGAGCTGGCCGCCTTCGCCGAGCGCAAGGGCGCGACCGTCGCGGTCGTCTTCGACGGCGCGCCCGACGACTTCGTCCGCGACGGCTCACTCTACCGCGGCGTCCGCGTCCACTACGCGGCCCGCGGCTCCGACGCCGACTCCCGCATCAAGTCCCTCGTCGAAGCCTCACGCGAGCGCCGCACCCTCCACGTCGTCACCTCCGACCGCGCCCTCGCCGACAGCGTCCGAGCCTCCGGCGCACGCGTCCTCCGCTCCGGCGACTTCCGCCGGATGCTCGAAGACCAAGCGCCAAACGAAGACGCGAACGCCGCCCCGCCCAAAAAGGAAGTCCGGCCCGACGACACCGCCCACTGGCTGCGCTACTTCGGCGTCGGCCCGGAAGACGAGTGAGGAATTAACTCTATCGCAGATAGCCAGAGCGCGCGGGCTACCGCAACCGTCAGCTGAACGACTGGAGAACCCCCTAATTGCGCGCCCGGTTAATTGACCTGTTATGCCTCAACGCGAGGGTTCAGTTAGTTGCTTCGGCCCTCTCGTCTTTTCATTGTTTGGGGGCGGGCTGGGCGACGAAGGCGAGGCGGTCGGCGCGGGGGCTGAGGGCGAGGCGGGTGATGCGGCAGGGGGCGGCGCAGGCGGGGGCGAAGTCGGCGAGTTCCTGCCAGTCGTCCTGCGGGCGCGCGGGGTCGAGGCGGTAGAGTTTGGCGTCGCGGGCCATGAGGAGGGAGCCGTCGGGGAGGCGGGCGTAGTCTTCGCTGCCGGGGAGGGTTTTGGCGAGCGGCGCGGTGCGGTGCGTTTTGAGATCGACGGTCTTGATGAGCCAGTTGTCGGGCGCGAGCTTGTGGACGAAGGTGAAGGCGTCGCCGCGGCCGGGCACGCGCTGGAAGGAGCGGCCGATGTTGGTCGCCATCGTGCTCAGCTCGACGACCTCGCCGGGCCGGCGGCCGAGCACGGCGAGTTGGAGCGTGTGCGGCCGGTTTTGCGCGCCGAGGACGAAGAGGGCGAGCGTGCGCGCGTCGAGCCAGAGGTGGTAGCCGACGGGCTTCACGTCGGTCATCACGAGCGCGGGCGGGGCCGTGCCAGCGAGCGCGAACTTCCAGAGCCGCTGCGTCTGGTCGGCTTCGACGCGGACGACGGAGAAGAACTTGCCGTCGGGCGTGACGGTCGGCGAGTACTCGCTCTCGGGCGTCGAGGTCAGGCGCGTGGTCTGCGCGGTCGAGAGATCGTAGCGGTAAACGTCCGTCTGGTTGCCCTCGCGCTGCGAGGTGAAGAGGAGGGCGCGGCCGTCGGGCGTGAAGGACGGCTGGTTGTCGTAGCCGGGGCGGCTCGTCACGTTCGCCGGGCGGCCGAACTCGACGCGCGCGCCCGTCAATTTCATCTCGATGACGAAGATGTCGGTGTCCGGCGGCGGCGCGGGCGCGGGCGACGGCGACGGCGAGGGTGACGGCTGCTGCGCGCGCGCGCCCGCGGCGAGGATCAAGCAACACGCGAGCGCGGCGAGTGCTGTCTTGATCGGCGCGCGGCTCATTTAATCTCCACCAGCTCGATCTCGAAGATCAGGCGCTCGCCGGCGAGCGGGTGGTTGGCGTCGAGCGTGACGTGCGTGTCGGTCACCTCGGTAATGGTGAGCGGAATCTTGTTGCCGTCGGGGAGGTTCATCTCCAAGTACATCCCGACCTCCGGCTCGCGCTCGATGTTCATCCCGTCGCGCGCGACGCGGCTGATCAGTTGCTCGACGCGCGGCCCGTAGGCGTCTTCGATCTCGATCTCGACGGTGCGCCGCTCGCCGACCGTCATGCCGCGCACGCCCTCGTCGAAGCCGCCGATGACCTGCTGCGAGCCGACCTGAAACTCCAGCGGGTCGCCGCCCGTCGATTCGTCGAACACGTCGCCGTTCTGCAAGCGCCCGCGGTAGTGGACGCGAACCGTGTCGCCGTCCTTCACCTGTTCTGGCATAATCCGTGCTGCCCGTCCTGTGGTCGAGTTTCCGAAAGTGCGGGAAGCATCGCACACTTCCCGCGCGCAACGCCAGCAGCCCCGGAACCGAGGACGCCGCGCCCGAAAGCGACAGGTGACACGGCCATGAAGAACATCGCCACCGCCCTCACGGCGCACGCGCTGCTCGTCGCCCTGCTCGCGCCGCCCGCCGCACTCGCCCGGCAACAACAGACTCAGCCCGCGACGGCGCAACGGCCCGCGGCGAGCAGAGCACCGCGTCGCAGTGGATCGATTTCGAGGTAGTTAAATGAAAGGAGCCGTTAGCTGTTAGCCGTTAGCCGGAAGAAGACAACCTTCGGCTCGCGGCTTTCGCTCCGCCTTCGGTTTTTGGTTTGGCTAACCGCTAACCGCTAACCGCTAACCGCTAACAGCTACCAGCTTCCCCACTCATGAAATCCGTCATCGTCGGCACGGCCGGGCACATCGACCACGGGAAGACGAGCATGGTGCGCGCGCTGACGGGCGTGGACGCCGACCGTCTGCCGGAGGAGAAGCGGCGCGGCATCACCATCGACCTCGGCTTCGCCGAACTCGATCTCGGCGACGTGCGCGTCGGCTTCGTCGACGTGCCGGGCCACGAGCGGTTCGTCAAGAACATGCTCGCGGGCGCGCACGGCATCGATCTGGTCGCGCTCGTCGTCGCCGCCGACGAGGGCGTCATGCCGCAGACGCGCGAGCACTTCCAGATCGCGCGCCTGCTCGGCGTGCGCGCCGGCCTCGTCGTCCTCACCAAGAGCGACGCGGTTGACGAAGACCTGCTCGCGCTCGTGCGCGAGGAGACGGAGGAACTCGTCAAGGGATCGTTCCTCGAAGGCGCGCGCGCGGTCGCCGTCAGCTCGCGCACGGGCGCGGGGCTGGAGGAGTTGAAGGCGGC
Organism: Pyrinomonadaceae bacterium; assembly: GCA_036567125.1. GTDB lineage: Bacteria > Acidobacteriota > Blastocatellia > Pyrinomonadales > Pyrinomonadaceae > JAIVGV01. The sequence continues at coordinate 3,031 of DATCVD010000745.1, forward strand.
GCTGCGCGTGGCGGCGCTCG
>DATCVD010000746.1:0-6279 GCA_036567125.1 Pyrinomonadaceae bacterium
CGTCCGCGTGTTTCTCAAAAGCCCGGCCTTTACGGCCGTCGCGCTCGTCGCGCTGGCGCTCGGCATCGGCGCGAACACCGCCATCTTCTCGGTCGTCCACGCGGTGCTGCTGCGCTCGCTGCCCTACGGCGACGCCGACCGTCTGGCGATGGTCTGGGAGCACAACCGGCGCGGCACGCGCGAGCGCAACGTCGCCAACCCGGCGAACTTCCTCGAATGGCGCTCGCAGGCGCAGTCGTTCGCGGACATGGCCGCCTTCTACGACACGCGCTTCAACCTGACGGGCGCGGGCGAACCCGTCGAGATTCCCGCGCAGGTGGCGACGGGCAACCTCTTCTCGGTGCTCGGCGCGCAGGCCGCGCTCGGCCGCACGTTCGCCGTCGAGGACGGCGAGCCGGGGCGCGACAACGTGGTGGTGCTCTCGCACGGCTTCTGGCAGTCGCAGCTCGGCGGCGCGCCGGACGTGGTCGGCAAGACCGTCGCGCTCAACGGCCAGCAGGTCGAGATCATCGGCGTCATGCCGCCCGACTTCAAATTCTTCATCGCGGAGAACTCGCTCGGCGGCAAGCCCGCGGTGCTGTGGACGCCGACGCGCTTCACGCCCGCGCAGAACCGCGGCCGCTTCATCTCGGTCGTCGGGCGCTTGAAGCCCGGCGTCACGCCGGAGCAGGCGCAGACGGAGATGCAGACGGTCTCGGCGCGGCTCGAACAGGCGCGGCCGGACTTTAACGGCAACTGGGGCTCGCGCGTCGTCCCGCTGCGCGAGCAGTTGTCGGGCGAGATCAGGAGGCCGCTCCTGATTCTGGTCGGGGCGGTCGGCTTCGTCCTGCTCATCGCCTGCGCCAACGTGGCGAACATGATGCTGGCGCGCGCGGCGGCGCGCTCGAAGGAGATCGCCGTGCGCGCCGCGCTCGGCGCGGGCCGCTGGCGCGTAGTCAGGCAGTTGCTCACGGAGAGCCTGATGCTGTCGGCCGCGGGCGGCGTGGCCGGCTTGCTGCTCGCGATGTGGGGCGTGGACGCGCTCGTCGCCTTAAGCCCGCCGAACCTGATCGGGCCGGAGTCGGTCGGACTGAGCCTGCCCGTGCTCGGCTTCACCTTCGCCGTCACCGTGCTGACGGGCGTCGTCTTCGGCCTGATGCCGGCCGTCGAGGCGTCGCGCTTCGACCCGAACGACGCGCTCAAGGAGTCGGGGCGCGGCACGTCGGGCGGCCCGCGCAGCCGCCGTTTGCGGGGCGCGTTCGTCGTCGCGCAGGTCGCGCTCTCGCTCATCCTGCTGGTCGGCGCGGGGCTGATGATCCAGAGCTTCCGCCGCCTGAGCGCGGTCGATCCGGGCTTCGACGCGCGCAACCTGCTGACGATGCGCGTGCTGCTGCCGCGCACGAAGTACGCCGACGACGCCGCGCGCGTCGCCTTCTTCCGCGGGGCGCTGGAGCGCGTCAGGAACCTGCCCGGCGTGCGCTCGGCCTCGATGGCGCAGGCGCTGCCGTTCGCCGGCATCGGCTCGGCCACCGGCTTCCAGATCGAGGGCCAGCCCGAACTCACCTCCGCGCAGCGGCCGGTGACGGACGTGCGCGTGGCCGACGAGCGCTACTTCGAGACGATGAAGATTCCCCTGCTGCGCGGCCGCACCTTCACGGCCGACGAGGCGCGGGAGGATCGCAACCTCGTCGTCATCAACGAGACGCTCGCCCGCAAGCACTTCCCCGGCGAAGACCCGCTCGGCCGCCGCATCACCATCGAGATGAAGGCGGAGAACAAGCCGAGCGAGATCATCGGCGTCGTCGGCGACGCGCAGTACGCGAAGCTCGAAGGCGAGCCGCGCGCGATGGTCTACTGGGCGCACCCGACGCTCGCCTTCTCGGCGATGTCGCTCGTCGTCCGCACGGACGGCGACCCGCTGGCCCTCGCCGGGCCGGTGCGCCGCGAGATTCAGGCCATCGACCGCGACCAGCCCGTCGCCGACGTGCGGACGCTTGAGAGCTGGATCGGGGAGTCGGTCTCGCGCACGCGCTTCGGCACGCTGCTGCTCGCCGTCTTCGCGTCGGTCGCGCTGCTGCTCGCCGGGGTCGGCATCTACGGGCTGATGAGCTACTCGGTCGCCCAGCGCCACCACGAGATCGGCATCCGCATGGCCCTCGGCGCGCAGCGCCGCGACGTGGTGCGCCTCGTCGTCGGGCAGGGCTTGCTGCTCACGCTCGCGGGCCTCGCGCTCGGCCTCGCCGGGGCGTTCGCGCTGACGCGCGTTCTGGCGGGGCTGCTCTACGGCGTCTCGGCCACCGACCCCGTCACCTTCGCGGGCGTCTCGCTCCTGCTCGCCGCGGTCGCCCTGCTCGCCTCCTACGTCCCCGCGCGCCGCGCCACGAAGGTCGATCCGATGAAGGCGCTCAGGTACGAGTGAGGGAAGCTGTTAGCTGTTAGCCGTTAGCTGTTAGCTAAACCAAAACCGGAGCCTGTTACCGAAGCTGCTAGCTGATTTCTTCCGGCTAACAGCTAACAGCTAACAGCTAACAGCTCTCTGAGGAGACCGTGATGGGAAAGCTGCTGCAAGACCTGCGCTACGGGGCGCGTCGCCTGTGGAAGACGCCGGGGTTCACGCTCGTGGCGGCCGTGTCGCTCGCGCTCGGCATCGGGGCCAACACCGCGATCTTCAGTCTGGTCGACACGGTGCTGCTGCGGCCGCTGCCCGTCGAGCGGCCCGGAGAGCTGTACAAGCTCTTCGGCACGCTCAACAGCGGCGCGGACGTGACGATCCAGTCGCACCTCAACTACAAGGACTACCGCGACCGCAGCGAGGTCTTCGCGGGGCTGCTCGCCTACCGCTTCGCGCCGGTGAGCCTCAGCCGCGGCGGCGACAACCAGCGCGTCTGGGGCTACCTCGCTTCCGGCAACTACTTCGACGTGCTCGGCGTCCGCCCCGCGCTCGGCCGCGGCTTCCTCGCCGAAGAGGATCGCACGCCCGGCTCGCACCCGGTCGCCGTCCTGAGCCACGCCGCGTGGCACCGCCGCTTCGGCGCAGACCCCGCGATCATCAACCGCCAGATCACGCTCAACGGCCGCGCCTTCACGGTCGTCGGCGTCGCGCCCGAAGGCTTCGTCGGGACGGAGGTCGCCTACGCGCCGGAGGTGTGGGTTCCGCTCGCGATGGCGCGGGAGATCGAACCCGGCAGCTCGTGGCTCGAATCGCGCGAGCAGGACAACCTCTTCGCCGTCGGCCGCCTCAAGCCGAATGTTTCGGCCGCGCAGGCCGAAGCCTCGCTGCAAAACCTCACGCGGCAGCTCGCCGCCGAGCACCCGGCCGAGAACGGCGGGCGCGGCGTCCGCCTCGGCCCGCCCGGCCTCTTCATCCCGGACATCCGCGACGCGGTCGTCCGCTTCGCGGGCGTGCTGATGGCGGTGGTCGTGCTGGTGCTGCTGCTGGCGTGCGTCAACTTGGCGAACCTGCTGCTGGCGCGCGCGGCCGAGCGGCGCAAGGAGATCGCGATCCGCGTGGCGCTCGGCGCGTCGCGCGCGCGCCTCGTGCGCCAGCTCGTCACCGAGGGGCTGCTGCTCGCGGCGGTCGGCGGCGCGCTCGGGCTGCTGCTCGCCACTTGGATCAACTACCTCGTGATGGCGATCCAACTGCCGACCGACATCGCGCTCTTCTTCGATCTCCGCATCGACCGCCGCGTGCTCGCCTTCACCGCCGCGCTCTCGCTCGTGACCGGCGTGCTGTTCAGCCTCCTGCCCGCGCTGCAATCCTCGAAGCCGGAACTCGTGCCCGCGCTCAAAGACGACTCGGCCACGTCGGGCTTCCGCCGCTCGCGCCTGCGCAACGCTCTCGTCGTCGCGCAGGTCGCGCTCTCGCTCGTCCTCTTAGTCGGCGCGGGGCTGGTGATGCGGAGCCTCGACGCGGCGCGGCGGATGCGGCCCGGCTTCAACCCGGAGAACGCCGTCGCGCTCTCGTTCGACGTGGGGCTACAGGGCTACGACGAGGCGAAGGGCCGCGACTTCCAGCGCCGCGCGTTGGAGCGCGCCCGCCAGTTGCCCGGCGTCGCGTCGGCCGCGCTCGTCTACAACCTGCCGCTCAGCATCAACTACAACAGCACGACGATTCACGCCGAGGGGCAGCCCGCGGCCTCTTCGAGCAACCTCCCGCTCGCCGTCCCGAACTACGTCACGCCCGGCTACTTCGAGACGATGGGCATCGGGCTGCGCGGCCGCGACTTCGCCGAGCAGGACAATAAACTCGAATCGCGCGTCGCCGTCGTCAACGAGACGTTCGCCCGGAGGTTCTTCCCCGGCCAAGACCCGCTCGGGCGGCGCTTCAACTTCAGCGGCCCCGACCAGCCCTACTGGGAGGTGATCGGCGTCGCGGCCGACGGCAAGTACGAGAGTCTGGGCGAAGCGCCGAAGGCCGCCGTCTACCGGCCGCTGCTGCGCGACTACAACACGAACGTGACGCTCGTCGCGCGCACCGAGGGCGACCCGCGCGCCGCCGTCGCCGGGCTGCGCCGCGAGGTGCAGGCGCTCGACCCGCAGCTCCCGCTCTTCGACGTGAAGACGCTCGCCGAGCACATGAGCATCCCGCTCTTTCCCGCGCGCATGGCCGCGGCCGCGCTCGGCAGCTTCGGGCTGCTCGCGCTGGTGCTGGCCGCCGTCGGGATTTACGGCGTGATGTCCTACGTCGTCGCCGGCCGCACGCGCGAGATCGGGGTGCGGATGGCGCTCGGCGCGCGGCCGGCGGACGTGATCCGCCTGATCGTCGGGCAGGGGATGGCGCTCGCGCTCGCCGGTTTGGGCGCGGGCCTGCTGTTCGCGCTCGCGCTCGCGCGGCTGCTACGGGGGCTGCTCTACGGCGTCAGCCCGGCCGACCCGGCGACCTTCGCCGGCATCTCGCTGCTGCTCGCGCTCGTCGCGCTCGCGGCCTGCTACGTCCCCGCGCGCCGCGCCACGCGCGTCGATCCGGTCGAGGCGCTGCGGCACGAATGAAGATGCGGTGGGCAGCGGACGGTGATCGGTGGTCGGTAGTTTGAGACGGGGCGGCGCGCTCGTTCAGCCGTGACGGATTAACTCGTGAATCACGAACAACCGCCCGCCGGCCGCCGACCGCCGACCGAATTGGAGCATTGAGATGGGAAGCCTCGTTCAGGATTTGAAGTACGGCGCGCGCGTGCTGGCGCGGAGTCCGGGGTTCACGCTGGTGGCGGTGCTGGCGCTGGCGCTCGGCGTCGGGGCGAACACGGGCGTCTTCTCGGTCGTCAACGCCGTGCTGCTCCGGCCGCTGCCCTACGCCGAGGCGGAGCGGCTGGTGCGCGTCGGCGGCACGAGCAAGACCGAGGCCATCGGCACGCTCAGCCCGCCCGACTTCTTCGACTGGCGCGCGCGCAACACGGTCTTCGAGGGCATGGCGGCCTACGACGCGACATCGCCCTCCCTGACGGGCGGCGGCGAACCCGAACGCCTGAACGCCGCGCGCGTCTCGCCCGGCTTCTTCTCGCTGCTGCGGACGCCGCCCGCCATCGGCCGCGAGTTTTTGCCGGAGGAGGAGCAGCGCGGGCGGCACCGCGTCGCCGTCCTGAGCCACGCGCTGTGGCAGCGTCGCTTCGGGGGCGACCCCGGCGTTCTGGGCCGGAGCGTCGAGTTGAGCGGCGAGAGTTTCGAGATCGTCGGCGTGATGCCGGAGGCGTTCGAGCCGCCGCAGTTCGCCGGGCGCGACGCGGAGCCGCCCGCGCTGTGGGTTCCGTTCGCGCCCGACCTCGCGCGGTGGGGCCGCGGCGGGAGTTCGGTTGACGCCGCGATAGCGCGGCTCAAGCCGGCCGCCTCAATCGAGCAGGCGCGCGCCGAGATGGACGCAATCGCGCGCGCGCTCGAAGAACAGTACTCGGACACGAACGCGAAGCGGGGCGTGCGGCTCGACTCGTTGCGGGAGCAGCTGGTCGGCGGCTCGCGGCGCGCTCTGCTCGTCTTCGTCGCGGCGGTCGGCTTCGTGCTGCTCATCGCGTGCGCGAACGTGGCGAACATGCTCTTGGCCCGCGCGGCGTCGCGCAGGAAAGAGATCGCGATCCGCACGGCGCTCGGCGCGTCGCGCGCGCGCGTCGTCCGCCAACTGCTGACGGAGAGCGTGCTGCCGAAGCCGTCGTCCTACCGCTGGGTGCCGGACGACCACACCGACCCGTGGGTCGACTACGCCGCCCGGATGACCTACGACTCCGACTACGAGGGCACCGGCAACTGGGCGTTCAACACCGCGTACGCCGCCCCCCGGGTCGGCAAGGCCTTCGTGACCCGGCTGCGCTCGCT
>DATCVD010000747.1:0-6512 GCA_036567125.1 Pyrinomonadaceae bacterium
AGGCGGCCCGCCGCGCGCAACTCTTCTCGCGCCTCGACGAGGTGAGCCGCGTGTTGCGCGCGGGCAACTACGCGGAGGCCGAGACGCGCCTGCGCACGCTGCTCGACGAGTACAAGGGCGAGCCGCGCGTCCTCTTCGCGATGGGCCAGACGTGGAGCGCGGCCGCCGCCGACGCCGTCAACGAGGAGACGCGCGACGACCGGCTGGGCCGCGCGCTCGCCAACTACCGCCTCGCCATCTCGGCCGCCGACCGCGAACTGGATCGCCCGCTGCTCTCGCGCGCCTACGTCGCGGCCGGCCGCATCCTCGCCTTCCTCGAACGCGCCGACGAGGCCGCGCAGATGTTCGACGCGGCACTCGCCCTCGGCGAAGTCCCCGACGGCGCGTACCGCGACGCCGTCGACGAGCGCAAGAAGTTGCAGCAGCCCTGAGCCGCCCCGCGCGCCGGCCGGAGCGAAAACGGCCCGCGGCAGTCGTGAGGAAAAAACTGGGGGGCGCGTGCCGCGGCACGCGCCCCCCAGTTTTTTTCACCGCCCCGGCCGCCCGCGCTTCAGAGGATGAAGCTCTCGCGCGGGCGCACCGGCGTGACGACGCGCGGCGCGACGTTGAGTAGCGGCGCGCGCAACGGCGTCATCCGCCGCAGTTGCGGCAGGCGGATGAGCTGGCCCGGCCCCGTCAAAGTGTCGGACGGATTCAGCCCGCCGATTGACGGCGCGAACAGCCCTTCGGGCGCGACGAAGTTGGTCGGCGTCTCGGACTTCTCCGGCGTCACGCGCACGCTCCGCCGGTTGCGTTCGCGCACGACGGTCAGCGTCACCTCGCCCGCCTCTTTGCGGTTGATGGCGCGCACGAGTTCGGCGGCGGCCGCGACGCGCTCGCCGTCGACCTCCGTGATCACGTCGCCGGCCTTGATCCCGGCCCGCGCGGCGGGGCTGTTCTCGGAGACGGACGTGACGAGCAGTCCCTTGCGCTCGGGGACGCCGAAGTAGTCGCCGAGTTGCTCGGTGAGCGCGGAGGTGGAGACGCCGATGCGGCGGGAGGCCGAGAAGCCGAAGGCGAAGTTACCGCGCGGCATCCGCTCCAACTGCCGGCGCAGCTCTTCGCTGCGCTTGCGCCACTCCTCGCCGCGCTGCTCCCACTCGCGGCCGTAACGCTGCCACTCCTCCGCGCGCCTCCTCCCCTCCTCGTCGTCCCAGCGGAACTCCTGCCCGCCGGGCGTGCGGAAGATTCCGAACGCGCCCGCGCCCTCGCGCTTGGCGAGCGTCGCCGTCAACTCGCGCTCGGAGCCGTTGCGCGAGACGGTCAGCCGCGCCGCGTGGCCGGGGGCCGCTTCGGCGATCAGGCGTTGCAGCTTCTGCGGGCTGGAGACCGCCTCGCCGTCGAAGCGCAGGATCACGTCGCCCTGTTGCAGGCCGGCCTTCGCCGCCGGGCTGTCGGCGACGACTTCGCGGACGCCGACGCCGCGCGGCTCGCCCGACAGGTTGTAGCGGCCCAGCGTCTCGCGCGTCACGCTCTCGGTGCGGACGCCGAGGAAGTTGCCGCCCGTGACGAGCGAGAGCGCGCGCGCCGCCGTCTCGGCCTCGCGCCGCTCCGCGTCCGACTGCGCGGACGCGGGAACGCCGAAGGCCAGCGCCGCCGTCAGGCATGCTGCGATCAGCAACTGTTTCCTAGACATGGATGGACAAAGACCTCCCGGAAAAGAGTTTCCCGCGCGCTTGCACGCCGCGCCGCGCCGCGCGGTTCCGAAAATTTATTAGCCGTTAGCTGTTAGCCATTAGCTTCAAGTTTCCAGTTTTCGGTCCCGAGATTTCAGACGACAGATTCGAAATCTCACGACTGACGCCGACGGCTCCCGGCTAACGGCTAACAGCTAATAGCTAATAGCTGACCGAAAACTGATAAAATCCGCCGCGATGAAGATTCTCGACATCGGCTGCGGCAAACATAAGACGCCCGGCGCAATCGGCATCGACAGCAACCCGCTGACGGACGCCGACGTGATCCACGACCTGAACCGCGTGCCCTACCCGTTCCCCGACGACGAGTTCGACCTCGTCGTCGGCAATCAGGTGATCGAGCACCTCGAAGACGTGCTCGCCGTCGTCGCCGAACTCCACCGCATCACCAAGCCCGGCGGCATCATCCGGCTCGACACGCCCCACTTCTCCGACATCGCCTCCTACACAGACCCGACGCACCGGCACCACCTGACGACCGAGTCGTTCGCCTACTTCACCGGCGACCGCCCCGACTTCGACTTCTACAGCCGCGTCCGCCTGCGCCCGCGCAGCGTCCGCGTCACGATGCTCAAGCTCTGGCGTCTGACCGGCTGGGAACTTCTGATCAACCTCTGCGACAGCTACCCCTCGATGCGCTTCCTGCGCCGCTTCTGGGAGCAGTACCTCTGCTTCGTCGTCCGCGGCAAGACCATCTTCTTCGAGTTCGAGGTCGTCAAGTGAGCCGCCCCGGTCGGTCTTGACAAGCCCGCGGCCCTGTCATAGAGTCACGCCCGCCGCGAAGAACCTGTTCAGCCGTCGGCCCGAGCCTCGTCACAGATCACCGCCCGGACAGCGCCAGCCCGCCCCACACACGCGGGCCTGCCTCACACGCGAACGAGCGCCGCGCCGTGCCGCTCGCGCCGGCCTTAGTCAACCCCGGCCGCTGACGCCTCCAAATCCCCCTTTCACCCGCGCGAGTGACGCCTCAGCGTGCCCGGGCAGGGCACCTCCCACTTACCCACCAAAGGAGACGCCGAAATGACTTGGATCGTACTCGACCCCGAAACCAAAAACACCATCGACATGGCCGTCCACGCCATCCTCGTCCCCGGCGGCGCGCGCGGCAAAGTCCTCTACTTCGGCGGCTACTTCGTTAACGACACGCACACCTACGACATCGAGACCGAGACCATCGATCCGGCCCCGCCGCTACAGGACTACAACCTCTTCTGCGCGGGCCACTCGATCCTCGCCGACGGCCGCGTGCTCGTCGCCGGCGGCCAGCTCGAACTCTACGACGAGCAGGGCAACCCGATCCCCGCGCCCGAGCCGCCCGACATGCCCGACGAGGAAGACCACGCCCACCCGCACTACAACATGTCGTGGGGCGGCGAGCGCCACTGCTCGATCTACCTGCCGACCACCGGCGCGTGGGTGCGCGTCAGCGACCTCAACCCCGACCCGGCCGGCAACCCGAACTCCGGCGGGCGCTGGTACCCGACGCTGTGCACCCTCCCGAACGGCGAAGTCCTCGCCGTCGGCGGCCACCCGGACGTGCGCGAGCTGTACCCGCCCGCGCCCAACCAGCGCCACAACAACAACACCCCCGAACGCTACAACCCCGGCACCGACACGTGGACGCTGCTCGCCTCCGACCCGCCGGCCGAGAACCAGAAGACGGCCAACGACACGGCGTGGGACTTCGACTTCCACCGCACGCACCTGCTCCCCTCCGGCCTCGTCTTCTTCTCCAGCCCGGTGCGCGGCAGTAACCGCTTCTACGACCCTTACAAGGGCCGCTTCGTCGAGGACGCCGACCACGTCGTCGATCTCCCGCCCGTCAACCACAACGACGAGCACGAGCACCACCGCGACGGCATCTACCACAGCGTCTTCGCCGGGTTCACCTCCGTGCTCCTCCCGCTGCTGCATCAGGAGGGCTTCCGCCCGCGCGTCCTCCTGATGGGCGGGGCCAACGCCAAGCGCATCGACCTCGGCAACCCGGCCGCGGCGCAGTGGCAGAACACGGTCAAGCGCGACTGGGCCGGCGACCCGCCGGCCCGCCTCTTCGTCACCCCCGTCCTGCTCCCGACCGGCGAGGTCTTCTTCGCCGGCGGCACGGCCGCCATCCTCGAAGGCGAGGACGCGCAGGCCCTCTGCGTCCTGCCCGGCGAGACCTACGACCCCGGCATCGACTGGGGCGCGGGCAGCTACTCGCAGCCCGAGGGGTGGACGACCACGCCCGATCAGGCGGCCGTCGGCCGCCACTACCACAGCGTCGCCGTGCTCCTGCCGGACGGCGCGGTCTGGACGGCCGGCTCGAACGGCCCGACCGACGCCGCGATCAACCCCGGCGGGCGCGAGCTGCGGATCGAAATCTACCGGCCCGACTACTTCGACGATCAGAACGCGCGGCCCGTCGTCTCGAACGCGCCGAAGAACATCGGCTACGCCTACACCTTCCGCTTCGACACGACGCAGGCCGACTCGATCTCGCGCGTCGCCCTCGTCCGCTGCGGCACCGTCACGCACGGCTTCAACATGGATCAGCGCTACGTCAGCGTTGACTTCGAGGTCGTCGACGCGAACACCATCGAGGTGCTCGTCCCCGCGGACGAGGCCGCCATCCCGCCCGGCCGCTACATGCTCTGGGTCGTCAACGCGCAGAACCTGCCCTGCCGGTGGGCCCCCTTCATCCGCATCTCCAAGCAGAAGTCCTACATCACGGCCGACTTCTCGACCTTCGCCAAGTCCGAGATCGACGCCCTCGGCACGCCGGCCAACTTCGACAACGCGGCCTACGTCGTCTACGACGGCTTCCTCCCCGACGAGGCCACGACGCCGACGCACTCGCTCGTCTGGGAGGACGACCAGAACGCCGCCGTCCCCGGCGTCGGCGTCGAGTTCGGCGCGCCCAAGTACGAGGGCGGCTTCGAGAACAAGGACACGGCGCAGCGCGTCGTCTACCCCTGCCGGATCACCTTCATGTCCGACGCCGCCTTCGACACCTTCTCCGAGGCCGACGCCTTCCGCAACATGGTGCTCAAGACCAAGATGGGGGGCAACTTCCCGGCCTCCGTCACCCTCACGCTCTCGCGCAAGCTCAACCCGCGGATGCGCGACGGCGACCCGCACTGGCTCTCCATCGACCTGCGCGCCTTCTCCCTCAAGCCCCAAGACACCCCCTACGCCGGCCTCGCACACGGTTCGGGCGGCGACGCGCCCTTCGACTACATTCAGGAGCTGCTCAAGCGCTTCAACGACTGGGCGGCCGAGCACCCCAACGAGCCGCACCCCTTCGACTCCCTCCCCACCGATCAGGAGACCAACCAGCTCCCGCTCTACTCGCACGACGGCGACGGCAACCCGCTCTACAACTACGCCGTCGCCCGCGTGCGCTTCCGCGCGCCCGCCGAGACCGAGGCCGCGAACGTCCGCGTCTTCTTCCGGCTCTGGACGACCGGCTGGTCGGCCCTCGAATACCACACCGACCAGAGCTACCGCACGCACGACATCAACGACGGGGCCAACGCCATCGCGCTCCTCGGCCTCACCGGCCAAGAGATCAACAACGTCCCCTGCTTCGCCGAGCCGCGCGAGGCGAACATGGAGGATCAGGAGGACTTGACCAACCGCAGGAAGCTCGTCGGCGGCGGGGCCGAAGAGGTCTTCACCTACTTCGGCTGCTGGCTCGACCTCAACCGCGAGGACAAGCGCTTCCCGCTCGCCCCCGGCCCCGACGACAACGGCCCGTTCGGCGGCGAACTGAAGTCCATTCAGGAGCTGATGCGCGGCCTGCACCAGTGCCTCGTGGCCGAGATTCACTACGTCCCGGACGACAAAATCCCCGACGGCGCGACGCCGGCCTCCAGCGACAGCCTCGCCCAGCGCAACCTCCTGCTCGACGCCTCCGACAACCCCGGCGGCTTCTCCACCCACCTCGTCCACCACACCTTCGAGATCAAGCCCAGCCCCTTCCGCCTCCAGACCCCGCACGACGAGGCGGGCAACAGGCTGGTCGCCGGGGTGGCCTCCGGCAGGTTCCACGCCGACGAGTTGGTCATCGACTGGGGCAACCTCCCGCGCACTGCTCAGGCCACCCTCTACATGCCGATGGCGGACGCCGACACCGTGATCCGCTACGCGGCGCAGCGCCAGTCGCCCGGCAACCTCTCGAAGGTGGACGAGCACACGCTGCTCTGCAAGGTGACGGACGTGGGCTTCATCCCCATCCCCGGCCCGTTCCCGACCGCCATCCCCGCGCTCCTGACCGTCCAACTCCCGCCCGACATCACGAAGGGCCAGAAGTTCACGGTCGTCGTGCGGCAGATCGACGGCCGCAAGTTCCGCGTCCTCGGCGCGACGCAGTTCGACATCCACGTCAAGACGGCCGACGAGATTCGCCCGCGCCTCGAACGCAACCTGTCGGTCTTGAAACACGTCGCTTCGACGATCCCGGCCGACAACCGCTGGCACCCGGTCTTCGTGCGCTACCTCGATCAGCTCTCCGACCGGGTGCGCGGGATGGGCGGGCGGCCCGAAGAGATCGGCCCGTCGCCGCGCGGCGACGGGGGCGCGGCTGCGACCCGCCTGTGCTGCACGCTGCAAAGGCTCCTCTCGCTGCTCGTCGCGGTGGCCGTCGTGCTGCTCGGCGTGGGCTACGCGACGGGGTCGGCCCCGCTCGTCGCCGCCGGCGCGGTCTTCCTCGCCGCCGCCGTCTTCGTCGCCTTCTACCTCGCGCGGCGCTGCCGGCCCGCGGCGTGCGCCCTCTTGGTCGGCGCGCTGGCGGGCGTC